>LIHK01000004.1 GCA_001399795.1 Candidatus Bathyarchaeota archaeon BA2
TGACAGGGGCGCGGAAAATCTTTTATATCTTTTGTGAAGGGGATCTTGGTGCAGTCTTTTCCGCTGTTTTCTAGGTTTGGTTGTTTTCATCCTTTCTTCCCTTACACGATGATACTCGCGGCGCTCGCTATTCTAGGCCACTGTTCAGCCGTCTCCTTCGCCACGGGTCCCCTTATTTCTGAGCCCCGCATTTCACCTTCCGGAGTCATTATGACAGCTGCGTTGTCCTCAAATTGAACCCAGATTCCGTCACCACGTCGATACGGCTTTTTCTGTCGAACTACGACCGCTCGGAAGATTTTCTTCCTCATGTCAGGTGTTCCCTTTCTAACCGAGACAACAATCATATCTCCAACAGCGGCTGCTGGAACCCGCCTTAATCGCCCCTTGTATCCCATTACTTGAATTATTCTGAGTTCCCTAGCCCCTGTGTTGTCGGTGCATTTCACTATGGAACCAGCAGGCAAGCCCCTCGAAATTTTGGGTCTCTGAGTAAGCATTCCTTTAGCTATAAAGGCACGCGCTTTAGCTCTTGCCGCCACCCCGTCCTTCCTCCAGTTTTTCAACAACCACAAAGGAAACGGTTTTGCTTATGGGGCGACATTCTGCCACCTTAACCCGATCACCCTCTTTAACGTTTATACATGGGGAGCTATGGGCGGGTATGTGGCCGTGTCTCCGTTTGTAACGTTTGAATTTTGGCACGTAATTTAGATAGTCACGCCGCACGATGACGGTTTTTTCCATCTTAGCGCTGACGACAACCCCTTCCAGCGTGCGGTCTCTTATTGAAAGCCCTCCGTGAAAGGGACAGTTAGGATCGTTGCAGGTTTTTTTCGGTTTTTTCAAAGAAGTTGCCACTCACCACAGTCTCCTAACCCGTTTCTTGATTCGATCTTCAGGCCGTCCAAGGATGGCCTTTCCGTCTATCTCTACGATTGTTCCATCTGGCAAGGTGAAGTGAAAAACCGCTGTACTTTTAATTATGATTTTTTTCCTGTCTTTATGCAGTATTGAAATGGTGTTGCGGGTCTCGTCAACCACCCTACCTGCAATGCCCATGTAGCCGGGATGCGAGGTTCCTACAACCTTTGCGTTGAGTCCGATGAGTTCTTGCTGAACTATGTCTGGCGTGACTTTCATTCTTCCTTCTCCTTCACGCGGCTTTGTTCAGTTTCGATGGTGAGAACGCGGGCGATCGCTTTGCGCAGTTCCTGTATCCGAGAGGGATTGTCAATGGACCCACCTGCTTTAATCATTGTTTTCAGTCTTGCAAGTTCTGTTCGTAGCTCAACAAGCTTTTCCTTGCGTTCCTCGGAGGACATGTCTCTAACGTCTTTTATCCTCAAGATTGGCATGTTATTCCTCAGCCCTCTCAGCCTCAGCGGCCTCTGTTTCAGTTTCTTCCGCTTCTTCTTTCACGCTTTCTTCAACTATCTGTACTTGATCAGGAAACTTTGCTTCTGGGGGCATTATTCGTACTTTTACTCCAAGAGAGCCTGGTTTTAGTTGGACCTGTAACTCGGTTTTTTTTATATATTTCATTGGAGGATCTCCGCTTTTGGGCATGTATCCTGCGCGAAATTTTTCGTATCGGGCTCTATCCGTTCGCAACTTTCCGCTTATAATTATCTCCGCGCCTAGAGCTCCCGCTTCCATGACCTGGTTTAAAGCCCAATATCCGGCTCTCCGATAATGGACACCCCGTTTTAAAGCTGAAGTGACACGTGACGCCACAACATACGCGTTGAGTTCTGGAATCTCGATTTCAGCCACAGAGATCTGCGGGTTAGAAAGCTGGAACTTTTCTTCAAGCACTTTTGCAAGTTCCCTTATAGTTTCTCCGCCTCTTCCAATAACTAAGCCTGGGCGCATGGCGTATAAGACTACGTGGGTTCCAAGCGGGGTTTTTGTGATGCCCACTCCGCCGTATCCCGCTTTTTCGAATTCGTTTCGCAAAAATTCGTCGATTTCCGCTTTTTTCACGGACTCGTCTATAAAGTGCTTGACCGCAGACAATCATGTTCCCTCTACTTCTTCTAAGACAAGCTCTACGTGACAAAGGGTTTTGAAGCGGGGTGTCGACCGCCCGAACGCTCGCTCAATGTATCTTTTTATCTTCATTCCAGGGTAGGCTGATGCGTGGACTATTCGAAGCCTTTCTGCGTCCAGTCCCCTGTATTCAGCGTTTGCCTCAGCTCCCTCTAAAACCTTCAAGATTTTCTGTGCAGCCTTGACTGGATATCTGCCCGCGAATGCCTTTTGCATTCCATGTTTGTGCCCTACCTTCTTTTTGTGTCGACGGAAGGGAACAGGCTTCTGTTTTGCCATAACCTGTTGAAGGTATTCTTTGGCTTGGTCGAGTTTCATTCCCTTTATTGTTTTACATACTTCTCTTGCGTGTTTTGGGGATACTCTAAGCTCGCGTCCGCTAGCTTTTATGGTTTTGTCCGGATCTAGTTCTGTTATTGAGTATCCCCATTTTGGCACTTTGGGTTCCATCCAGTTGTGCTGATTCAACTGGAGAATGCTCGTTTATATGTTTTATGTCTACCTGTTCCGCTCAGGTTTCGTTATACTGTTTCGTTTTCCTTCAAGAGCGTTTGCACTGCAAGTCTAACGGACTCTTCGCTGCTGTACCTGGGCTTCCACCCAGTCTTCAACAACTTCTCTACAGAAAGATGCATAATTTTCACGTCTCCCAACCATCCGCGACCCCCCTCAACACCACCCGCAAAAATAAATTCAACGTCTCGAAGACCCATCTCCTCAGCGACAATCTCGGCAATTCTTTTAACTTCAATTTGATCGACCGAACCGACATTGTATACGTCCACCTTCTTTCCTTCCTCCAAAAATTGGTAGGTTACGTGAAGAATAGCGTTAATGCAGTCTTCAATGTGAAGGAAAGATTTTTTCTGGGTTCCATCCCCAAGTATCTCAAGTCTCCTCGGATTTATTTCCAATTTTTTGATAAAATCTATAATAACGCCGTGGGTTGCCCTTGAACCTACTACGTTAGCCACCCTTAAGATTAAGGTGTGCAATCCAAAAGTGTGCGCATAACTAGACGCTATGGCTTCGCACCCGAGTTTTGAAGCGCCATACGTTGAAATGGGAATAGAAGGACCATAGTCTTCAGGGGTAGGAATAACCTCGGCTTCCCCATAAACCGTGGATGTAGAGGCGAACACAAAAGTCTTTGCAGACGCGCATCTTCTCATAGCCTCAAGGAGATTAAAAGTAGCCATGAGATTCTCTTGAAAATGTATGGATGGATTCGTTTCCCCAACGCGAACCTCGGGGTTGGCTGCCAAATGAAGCACCAATTCGATGCCCTCGACTGCTTTTTCAACGTCGTTTGGATTCTTCAAATCGCCCTTGATAAACCTGAAACGCTCGTTTCCTAGCCATCGCTCAAGATTCTTCAAACTTCCGTTACTCAGGTTGTCAAAAACAGTCACATTCTTCTCATCAACCATCAAGCGGTCAACGAGGTGACTACCAATAAATCCCGCGCCGCCAGTAACCAAAACTTTAGAAAGTTTGAGATTCATGGTTGCCAACACTACCGTTTCATTGTATCCAGAACAATATTAACTATCCTCTTCCCAGCCGAGCCGTCTCCATAGGTGAAACCTTTGGAGGAACATTCTTTCATTTAGGGCACTTTCCGTAAAATCTTCTATTATTAGCAATAACGTCAAAAAGCTAAAAAACGCGGTGGCTGTTTATCTAGTTAGATGTGCCGGGGTCTCCTAGAGCGTGAAGTTGCGGGGAATCAGGTAGGGAGCAGATTCATCTAAACAAAGCTCAAGCCTGGAGTTCTTTCTGGAAAGCCTGTGACCCGCAAGGGTCGCGTGGGTTCAAATCCCGCCCCCGGCGCCAAAAACAAGCAAGATTAAAGCAAGCATTATGCAGTAAATTTGCTTTCTCGGTTAAAAAGTCTACAACTTTAACCTATACGTAAAGGTTCAAATCCATAATGTACACTTAATAATTTCGTAAGTGGTTATAACAATTATAACAAAAGTAACAAACATTATGTATAAAACTTGTCCATTTGTGTTCATAAGGGGAATAGTGGATTCGGTTTATTCTTAAGGATATGCTTATATTCTTTGACATCTAAAATAGATAATATGACATCTAAAATAGATAGATTGTTCGGTTCGAAAACCAGAGTCTCCTTACTGTCTAAGCTTTTAATGAATCCTGACAAGAGTTTCTACATACGTGAGCTGTCCAGAGAACTGGGTATACCCTACGGCATGTTGTATAAGGAAGAGAAAAACCTTACTTCGCTAGGCCTAGTGAATGAGGAAAAGAGGGGCAAGGTCACGCTGGTGTCAATAAACAAAAATCTTCCATACTTTGATGAATTAAAAAGCCTGATAATGAAGACTGTGGGTCTGGGTGACTTGTTAAAGAGTATGCTTTCTGGGTTGAAGGGAATCCGGTATGCGCTTGTTTATGGTTCTTTCGCAAGTGGGGAGGAGTCTGAATATAGCGATGTCGATCTCTTAATCATAGGCAATATGAGCGAAGAGAAAATTCTTAACATAACAAGCCAAGTTGAAAAAGAGGTGGGAAGGGAGATCAATCATATACTGTGGAGCGAGGAGGAGTTTATGAAAAGAGTCGAAAGCAAGCATCATCTCTTGAGGGAAATTGCGAGCAAGCCAGTAATCATGCTTGTGGGTGAAGAGGGTGAGTTTGGAAGAACTGTTAAGAAGTGGAGTTATAAGGATGATAAAGCCTAACCGCGCTTTAGCACTTAACGCGCTTAGACGTGCAAAAAGAGACATAGATACAGCTAAAACGCTGATCTCAAATGAAAAGTTTGACTGGTCTCTTGTAGTATCCTACAACGCCATGTTAGCTGCTGGAAGGGCATTCATGTTCGCTAAGGGTTATAGGCCTTCAAGCACTGAAGGGCATTTGGCAGTCGTCAAGTTTCTGAACGCAACACTTGAAAACGAGATGCGTGACAGAATGGTAATGGTTATGAACGGCATGCGAAAGAAGAGACACAGAATAGTATACGAAGAGATGGATATAGTTTCCAAAAGTGAAGCAGAACAAGCAGTTAGATGGGCTGAGGAATTCGTGAACACGGTGGCGGAAATAATCCGCCAAACAGAAACCTAACCTTGGGCATACGAAAGATTTTACTGGTAAACTTGTGTTCAAATTTTTAGCCCCATTCAAAATCCTAAAATACGCTCATATCACGCCGTGATTTTGGTGTGGGGGATTCGAACCCACGAACCCTACGGTATCGTCCTATTGAGACATGGTTCTCGCGTTAAATTTAAACGTGTGTTTAGAGTTAGCCCCAGGCGCCATGAGATAAAACCCCGTGGTCTGCTATTTCCGCTTTCTCTTCCCTACTTTTAGCGCAGAGCGTTTTTGGTAAAAAATGTTGATTTCAACATACTTCTGTTATTAGGCTCCAAATAGGTCAAGAAAAGAGAGATCTCGGGGGATCTCTCGGGTTTCAGTTCAAATATTTGTTTCCTTTGCCACTGTGAAGCGTTTTTGTCCATGAGTGTTGCTTCTTTCCGGTAATTTTATAAAAGCACAAGTCGATAAATGCTTTTGTGCATATTAACATGTTAAACAGGAAGAATAGAAGCAGTAACGGTATGAGCCAGTATATTCTCACCCGTCTATCTAAGTAAGCGCCTATGCCAACTTCGAAGAAAGGCGCAAAATTTCCCACAGAACTATAAACGAAAATGGGTATGGAAACCCAAAGGGGCGTAATCCATGGGGAAGAATGAATTAAACATAAGGTTGCCCCGAGAATCCAAGCCAGCCCCACAAGAATTGGAACAAAATACACGTTAAGCAGTAGGAAACCGTCAATTTTCTCCCTCGACCGCAAATTTCTGCTCCTAATGAGCCGCCACAGATGTTTAAATGCACACTGCATGTGTCCCTTGGCCCAGCGGGATCGCTGATGCCAGTACGATCTCCAATTCTCCACTGTTTCCTCATAGCACTCCGCCTCGTTGACGTAACGAACCTTGTATCCGGCGAGGTAAATTTGGAAGGTTAGGTCGGTGTCTTCAGCCAGCACGTTAGGGTCCCAGCCACCGAGGAACTCGATTAAACTGCGCCTAACCCCCACTACCGTTCCTCCTAGTTGAGGAACCAACCGAAGATAGTCTCGCGCCAACTGATCTACTCGGTAACCACTGATTCGCTCTAGCGCAACGAGTCTTGTCACCAAGGTGTCAGGCTCATTTAAAACGATGACCCTTCCTTGAACCCCTCCAACCCCTGGATCAATAAAAAAGGCCATCAGCTTCTCGAGAATGCCTCGCTGCGGATAGTAGTCTGCGTCAAAACAGAAAACGATCTCGCCTTTTGTGTGTTTTAACCCCTCATTCAGCGCTGCAGGTTTTCCTTTTCCGCCCTCCTCCACACCCCGATGAACCACCCTTATGTACTCGTGTTTTTTGGCAAATTTCTCTGCAATTTCGCCCGTTTGATCCGTGGACGCGTCGTCTATCACGATAACCTCAAGCTTTTCTTTGGAATACGTTAGCTCTGTCATTCTTTGAAGGATTCGTCCGATCACATTTTCTTCGTTGCGCGCAGGTATCAGAACCGACACGTTTGGTTGATAAACGATGCCGTGAGGCGTACGGTGAGTTTGCTTCCCTTCATGATACAGCACGGTAAGCGTGAAAATATAGTGCCTCACAAGGTACGCTGATATGAACATAGCTAAAAGTGCGAAAACCAGATGCAAAACCAAAATCAATTGCCATCCCTCCTCTTCAGTTCCTTTCTTCTCTGAGCCGAGGCCAACACCGATAAGCTCAACGACCAAACAGAAACGATCCAAACTGAATCAATGATGGGGCAAAGAATGACGTATACAACTTTGAACGCACCAGCTTCTAAATAGGGAGCTGAAACCGCTAAAAAGGATGACTGAATGAGGTACCATGCTAAACCCACAAGATTACCTGAAATGAGCAAGAAAACCTTGCGCAAAAGCGAACCTTCAAGGGGAAATATTAGAAAGATAAACAAAAAATTGAAGATAACAATGGAAACCAGTGCGGTTTCATTGGGCCGATAATTCAACGATGAATAAACAAGGAACATGGCTGTCGCGACGCCAACGCCAACCGACATGTGTAAGTAATTTGGCTTCTCTCTGCGGACTTCAAACTCCTGCCAATTCCTTGTCAAGGAGATACCACCCATGCCTCACTTTTGCTTGGGCTTAACCAGTATTGCGCATTGAGTAGAAAAATTTTGGCTCTATTTCTCGCTTAAAATTATGTTAAAGAATACTGTGAGGTACAATTTTTTACAGTTTGTATCCGATTTTCCTGAGAAACTCCTTTCTCGCTTTCATGTCTTTTTCTGTTTCAATCCCCTTACTTTTTGAACCGTCGATGACGCCTAGGATGCCCCTGCCCTGTTCGGTCTCCACGACTATAACCTCCAGGGGGTTAGCTGTTGCGGCGTAGATATTACAAATCTCTGGCACCTGTTTGATTTTGTCTAGAACGTTAATTGGGTAGGCGTTCTTTAGGAAAATGATGAAGCAGTGGCCGCACCCTAAATCAAAAGCATGGCGCGACGCTAGGTCCTTCAATTCTTCGTCGTTTCCCTCGCGTCTAACCAAGCAAGGTCCGGAGCTCTCGCAAAAGCCGATGCCAAATTTGATGTTTGGAACGGAGTTGATCAGGGCTTCGTATAAGTCCTCAACAGTCTTGATGAAATGCGCCATGCCCAGTATCACGTTGCATTCCTTGGGCACTTCGATCTTTACGGTTTTAAGCTCCATTTACTTCACCTCCTTACACATTTAACTGGTATTTAGTCGCGTCGGATTGCTTGACTTAGCGTCTCAGTGAATTGGCTGAAATTAGCGACATTATTGAGGATAGCCGCAATTCTGAAGGAACTTTTTGTCGTTCTTAATATTTCTGTCAGTAGCTGTTTTGGGCGAAGATAGAAGGCTCGGAAATACTCGTATACAAGCGAGCGTACTTCTTCATAGGGAACCGGAGTTGGCAGATCCTTAGGAATACACACGCCGGTTTCCCAGTATTTCTCTTCGTCAATAAATCCTTTAGCCACAAGATCGTTCCATATGTCGATTCCTGTGTGGGCTCCTAAAATGTTAACGTCGGGCACGTCGATATCCAGTTTATTTGCGAACTGCAAAGTGTTCACGATCTCGCGTTTAGTTTCGTCTGGAGCCCCAACAATGAATGAACCCACAATTATGTCAATTCCCGCCTTCCTAGCCTTACGAACAGCGCTTTCAGCCTGTTCTGGAGTAATTCCTTTATTGTAGTAGTCTAAGATCCTTTGGTTACCGCTTTCTATCCCAAAGAAGAGACATTTGCAGCCCGCTTTCACCATCTCTCTAAACATGTCATAACTGACGTGATCCACCCGAGAGTCGCAGAACCACTCAATGTCCATACGTTCCTTTCTAATTTTTCGACAAAGCTTTGACACCCTTTTAGCGTTCAGGGTAAAGTTGTCGTCTGCAAAGAGAAACTGCTCGTAGCCCTCACTTTGCAAGAGTTCTAGTTCCTCAATGACGTTCTCAACCGATCTCGGCCTCCACCTTCCACGAGCGAATTTTCTGATTCCACAAAAGCTGCATCTAAAGGGACATCCACGTGATGAAATGAGGGCGGTAAATTTCTTGGTGTTAACCTTCACTCCAAAAATTGTTGAAGTATACTGGACACCTGTCAAATTGCGATCTGGAAAAGGAAGCTCATCCACGTTTTTGATTAACGGCCTGTCCGGGGTGAAGATTATTTTGCCAGCTTTCCTAAAAGCTATGCCTTCAACATTATTCAAGTCTCCATCTTTTTCCAAACACCTTGCAAGTTCAAGGCTAGTGTGTTCTCCTTCACTCCTAGCAACGACATCCACAAAAGGATATTTTTCAAGTATCCTCTCAGGGTTGAAGGTTGCGTGATAGTTTCCGAAAACGATGGTTATGTTTGGGTTCTCCGCTTTCACGCGTTCAGCAATTTTCGGCGCCTCCTTCGCAGCACTAAGTAAAACTGAAAAGCCGAGAATGTCTGGGTCTTCCTTTTTCACCCAATTTACGGTTTGATTCAGAGAAAACCTTTTTGCCGGTTGATCAAGTATAGAAACTTCGATTCCCTCATTCATTAAGACTCCTGCACAGTATAGGATGCCTAAGGGGGGCCACGCTGTTGGGACCATATACATTGATTCTGAAGAGGGGGCTGGATTTATAAACGAAAACTTCATTCTCATCGCGTTCATTCTTTTACAATCTGAGTAAAATAAACTTTGCCAAAAGTTTGGGATATAGAGGATTGTATTGCGTCCTAACGAGGACCGAATGAAAGAATGATGCTAATCGGTGTCTCTTCAGGTTAGAGTCTCTGAGCATATGATAGTTACCGTTTCTCTTATTTTTGGGGTTTTACGTAGTTTGCCAAATATAAATTCTTCAGAATTATCCTTTCGACAACTTGAGCTCCAGAACTCAGAAAATCGTCAAGCCCCTTAGCAAAGGCATCCATTTTCTTAGGGATCTCGTTCTGCTTTAACGAGAATTTGTTCTCTAAATAACCGTAAATTGCCATAGTAGAGACTTCTCCGAAAATCCTTTTCAGTTCTTTATCAACCGTCATTAGAAGCGACTTATCGAACTCACTTTTTCCTTTCATCGTTAACCCGCTGATGCAATAACGGTGTAGCTTTCCAATTCTGTGGATTTTCCATATTAATGGTTGAATGTTTATATGCTATAATCATTGTGAAGCGGAAATACGGATTACAATTTGTTATACATGTTCTGTCTTTGTTGTCTCTGCCGTCTTTGCATTGTTATTTCAAAATTGAGCTTGCAGAGCTATTTATAACAAAGCAGCAGTTTCTATTTAACGTAAAATCGAAACCGTCTAAAAGCTCCTAATGCATATTTGTAAGATGAGTCCCAATGAGTGAAGAAGCTTACAGAGAAATCATTCAAAGCCTAATGAAGATTCCGAACCTAACCAAAGAAGACGTTAACCTCATCAAGGTGAAAGTTGCTGGAAAGCATAACCTAGGAAAGGTTCCTTCCAACTCCGAGTTAATACGTCACCTCAAACCAGACGAAAAAACAAAACTGCTTCCCATCCTGCGAAGAAAAATCGTCCGCACAATCTCAGGTGTAACAATAGTCGCGGTTATGACAAAACCTTGGTCTTGCCCCCAGAAAAATCCGTGTGCGTACTGTCCCGGCGGTCCTCCCTACGGAGTTCCCCAGAGCTATACTGGTCATGAGCCGGCTGCCATGAGGGGCATACAGAGCGGTTTTGACCCTTACGAGCAGGTTAGAAAACGCGTTGAGCAGCTGGAAGCCATTGGACATACGGTTGATAAAGTAGAAATCGTTATTATGGGTGGAACCTTCCCGGGAATGCCCCTAAACTATCAGGAGTACTTTGTTAAACGCTGTCTGGACGCTGTCACCCAAAAGAAAGCCCAATCTTTGGAGGAGGCTAAAAAGCTTGCTGAAACCAGTCGAACTCGCAACGTTGGAATCACTGTGGAAACGCGCCCAGACTGGGCTAAAGAGAAACATGTTGACCGCATGTTGTCCATGGGCGTAACCCGCGTGGAACTGGGCGTCCAAAATGTGTACGACGACATTTACGAGTTGGTTGAAAGGGGGCACAGCGTTCAAGATGTAGTCGAAGCCACTCGCATATTGAAGGACGCCGGATTAAAGGTGGCTTATCATCTTATGCCGGGTTTACCGGGCTCCAGTTTCGAACGAGACTTGGAAGGTTTTCGAAGAATATTCATGAGCCCTGAGTTTAAGCCGGACATGATTAAGCTATATCCTTGTTTGGTTTTGAAGGGGACAAAGGCTTATGAGTGGTGGAAGAATGGCGAATACAAGCCGTACACCACCGAGGAAGCAGCTCAGCTTATTTTAGAGGTTAAGAAGGCTGTTCCTCCTTGGGTTCGAATTATGAGGGTTCAGAGGGACATTCCAGCCTACCTCGTAGAAGCTGGGGTGAATCGAAGCAATCTAAGGCAATTGGTTTTGCGGAGGCTTGAGGAGGAAGGGGTGCGATGCAGATGTATAAGGTGCCGTGAGGTTGGGCACCGGTGGCTAAAAGACAAAGTGAAGCCTAACCCAGAAAACATCCAGATACGTGTCATCAAAGAAAAGGCGTCAGAAGGAGAAGAGGTCTTCATTTCAGCTGAAGACCCAGTTAATGACGTCCTGGTCGGTTATCTCAGGTTGCGTATTCCTTCAGAACGGGCTCATAGACCTGAGATCGTTTCTGGAAGGGCGTCGATAGTGCGTGAACTGCACGTTTATGGTCCATTAGTTCCTGTTGGGAAACGTTTGGCTAAGGCGTGGCAACATAAGGGTTATGGTGGCATCCTTCTATCTGAAGCTGAGCGAACATCTTTAGAGGACTATGACAGAAGAAAGGTTGTTGTTACGAGTGCTCTTGGAACAAAACAATATTACAAGCGGTTTGGTTACGATTATGACGGAGCTTATGTTTCTAAACTCTTAATTGGATAGTTTTCTACTTCTATTAGTCCAAAACAAGAAGCGCGTTCCATTTTGATAGGCTAAAATAAAATGCAAAAAATATGTAAAAGTTGCCTTTTTGCCTTAGAATTCGAAAGATTTACCATACACATTAGAAAAAATGTAAAGCAAATTCGAAAAACTTTTACATTCATTAGAGTTAAATTCTTTTAAAGCTTTTTTCATCACCGCTTGGAATGAAGTGAATCTTTCTATTATCAATCCTAATAATGATTTCTTTTATTTTGCCAACTAGGCTTCCTATACCGAATTTATACCATTTCGTATATCCGATTTCTCTCTCCCAATCCTTCCAAGTGATAGGTGTCCCATTTTGCCATTTCATTAAATCAACGTCCAGTGATTTGCTCAATCTTCTACCATCTTTCATTAATACGATAACTTCGCTGGTTAACTCTGTCTTCTTGCCTCTCTCAGCCTTGTAACTTACTATAACATCATCTCCGTACTTACTTAACCAGACTTCACGTATGTCGACCATTTCACCTTCTACCTAACTAAGCTTTTTGTTTAATCTTCTAACTAGAATTTTCTTTCTTAAATCTTTAGTACAACTTGAAATGACATAATAATAATTAACAGGGGAAAAATCTCTGCCCTTGCAGGTACAGAATGTGAACGGTAAACCAAAATGAAGATATTGAAACTGGAAATAGAATTGGTGCCTGCTACAGTGTGTTTTTCTTCACTTTATAGATTACTACCCAAGAAGTCTGGAATCAAATAAAGGCTGAACTCATCGAAAAACATGGAAGAAAGTGCCAAATCTATGGAGAAACTGAAGGGAGAATCAGTATGCATGAAATTTGGGAATACGATAACAAAAACCACATACAGAAATTAGTTGGATTTCTGTAAAGTCAATAACCCGTTCCCTAAAGGAGTTTAAAGTTCATGATAAAAAAGTGACCAGACTATGGGAAGAAAGGTCAAAATATCGATGGAAACAAGACTTTGGTAAATACCAGTCATACATTAAGCAAGGCAACAAGACTACTCAGTCAGGGAAACATAGATAGGGTAACACCGATAACTCCCCTACGCAAGTAATACAATTATATTTTTAAGATGGGTAGAGTTTAAGGAAATAGAGATATGTGGCTTGCCCTACAAAAATAACGCGCGCGTGCGCGTGTATCGCAAAGAATTGGAAAGAAGACATCGACTTACGACCACAGGTCATAAGAGGCTTTCAGGAACGAAACGCCCATATCCATACGGAATTTACGGAATTTGCGAATTATGCAACAAACCAAAGCAACGTTTAGATTACCATCACTATGATGACAACGACTTGTCTAAGGGGGTATGGCTATGCAGCTTCTGCCACCGCTTTGCAGAAGCTGCAGATAAGGGGTATAGCGTTGTAGAGATGGTAAATATGGGAATTACCGTTGCAGGCAAAAGGCGTCTGGCTCGATACATCAAACTCAAAATGAAGATTATGGAGAATAAGAGAGATCGATCAAAAAACAAACAAAAACGGAACTCTCAAGATGCTAATATACGATGTGACTGCTTTTTAATTATTAAAAAGGGGCAAAGAGGAAAAATTACAAAGCCTCTTCAGAATAATGGGGAAATGTAAAAAATTTGGGCGCGCACGCCAGTTTTATTCTTTATTTGGGGGTTCGTGTGGTTCTATTCTTACTTTTATTTCTGTTATCTCGTCGAATTCGTGCTTCACTTGCTCTTCTATCTGTGTTGCTATCTGGTCGGCTTCTCTCACTGGCATGTCGCCGTCAACTACAACGTGCATGTCGCCCATTAGGTAGGATCCCAGCTTTCTCATGCGGATGTTGTGCACTTCTTTAACATGCCTGACGCCTTTGGCTATGTTTTCGATGTCTGACAGGATTTCTGTGCATTGGCAGGCGTCCATCAAAACCAACGAAGACTCCTTTATTATAGAATAGGCAACGGTGAAGACGAAGAAGACGATTATTGTTCCAGCAATAGAATCTGTCTGCGCGATGTTGAAGTATTTGCTGAAGGCTATGCCGAGAAAGGCGGTTACGGATGTGAGCACATCCTTAACCGAGTTAAAGGCGTCCGCTTTGAGCGCTGAGGAGGCGTATTTTTTGCTGCACGGGTCTTGTAGATGAAAAGAACTAGAGCTATTGCAGTTGCTAAGAGCGCCACTGCCATGGCTATTTCTATGTTCACTATTTCTGTCGGGTAAAGAAACTCCTGATAAGACTCGTAGAGGATTACTCCGCCCAGAACAGCCATGAAAAACGCGGCGACAACACTGCTGAAGGTTTCAACTCTGTAGTAACCAAAGTGAAATTTGCCGTCTGGCGCCTTTCTCGCCAAGCGTAAACCAGTCCAAACGATGAGAGAGACCACCCCCTCGGCGAAGGACTGGACACCGTCAGCGATTAGAGCAACGCTTAGGGAGAGTATTCCCACAAGCACTTCCACTATGCCCACTAGCACAGAGATTACAAAGGATTTTTCTGCAACTTTTCCGCCCTTGGCGAGTTCGGTTGACTGCAACCCTTTGGTCCCGTCGGGTTAGATATTAATTATTAATTATACGAATCATATTTCAATTGTGCACTGGTGCAAACAGGAAATTCATATAACTGAGTGAACGCTAAGCTGAGTAGCGTGGTTTTATGAGTCTTTGGCGAAGGATTCCAACTGGAGATAAACCCCTGATCTAGTTAATGTAGTGGTCGAGGTCATAAGTGGGTCAAGAGACAAGTATGAATACAACTTGGACTGGGAGGCTTTTGTGTTAGATCGGGTGCTACATTCTTCGGTTGTCTTCCCAGTAGGATACGGTTTCATTCCTCAGACATGGTTTGACGATAACGACCCACTGGACATCATGATCATGACTTACGAACCAACAGAAGTTGGTTGCATAATCAAAGCGAGACCAATCGGTGTATTGATCATGGAAGACGAAGAAGGAGAAGACCCGAAAATACTGTCTGTACCTGTTAAAGACCCAAGATTCGATGATTCCAGATGTTCATCCCCATAAGTTAAGAGAAATCCAAGAATTCTTTGAAGTTTACAAGAGGCTGGAACCCCATAAGTGGGTTAAATTCAAGGCTTGGAAAAACGCTCAAGAAGCCAAAAGGATCATCAACTACGCCATCAATCTATATAAAAAGAAGTTTTCATCAGAATAGAAGAGGGAGAAAAATAAAACTTAATTTTAATGTGCCGAGGAGATGAAAATTAATATTTCTCACCACATCTTTAGAGAAAGTTAAATAAGTTAGGCTGGGGGAAGTTTCATGCTTTACAAAAAACCATACATAATTTTACAAGCTGTCTTTCCAACACAGATAGAAACTCTCAAGAAGATTCCACAAATATACCCATTGGTCGCCAGAAGAATTGTAGATGATTTTTTCTCACTTGATAGAATTTTTGGGGATGAAAGATTATTGCTTTTAGCTTTCGATCTTCAGATGTTTCATATGGCATTCGAGGCGTATGGAGACCGATTATTACGCAAGAAATTAAGGGAGAGCGAGTTACCAAAACGACTTAAAGAAAGAGAGTTCACGGATGGCGAGGTGGCTTCCATATTAAGTATGCTTGACGAATTGGGTGTACGGACCACTATTGTTCCAACAGGGCAGATTGATGAAAGAGATATTTCCAATACTCTTGAAGAAAGATTGCGTATATTGCGAGATGAGAGTAAAATCAGATCCGCGCTTTGGGAAATTATTGGTGCTCTTAATGAAGAAGTCCTTACCGCAGGAGAAGAGATGAGTAAGGAACTTATTGTGGCTTACGAAAACTTCATTGAGGCATCGAAACGTGGTTGGAATGCTTTGCGCAAAAGCATTTGCGGATACGTCGTTAAGTTCGATAGGCTCATAGCGAAAGAGTTTAGAGTATAGTTAGAAAGTATAGTAGAAAGTATATGATCAGAGTTAGAATGCCTATGTCCTCGTCTTAAGCTTTTTAGTTATATTTCCCATTTTGTATGTGCAAATGAGGAATCCGATGCATCCACATAGAATGGTTATTATGTAGAAGCCCAATGCAATTTTAAGACCTATGGTTATGCTAGACCAACTTAACTCTTCAATGTTTGTAAGTATACTTACAAACCCAAGTACTCCTATGAGAAAAGTAGAGGATAGCAACCCCTTTCTTCGATTTTTCCACTTTTCATATTCATCTAACAGAATTTGTGTCATCCCATTGAACCTTAAGTTTTTTAAGTAAATCGTTTAAAATAAGTTCATTGGTCTAAGGAAGGGAAAACCACCGTGTCTTGGATGGAGTTTTTCTTAACATGGAAGAAAATATGGCTTCTTTCCCTTCTTCAGATTTTCGCCAGAGCATGTTTAAATATGGAACTAGAAGATATGCAATCTTTGATTAAACAACTAAATTTTGAAGATAAACTAGATAACAAAGATTTCCTAGCCAGTTTAATGGAAAATGTAAAAAAGAATGTTGTTCCTCCACGGGAGGAATTAGAGCTTACTGCCTTTCTTACAAGATTAGGTGTAACTTTAGATGACTTAGGAAACATAGGAAAGCTGGACAAAGATAAGTACGAAAAGCTTCAGAAAGAAAAGGGAAGGGGAGACGCTTCTCTATGTTTGGCTATAGCTTCGTATAAGTTAATGCAAAAATATAATTTGGCTCCGACATCGACTGTAGTTGGGCTTGAGTAACTATAACCTGACAACTACACGTTCAAGCAAACTCGCGATTCCTAGACCACAATATTCTCTCACTCTTCTCTGTAATTCCTCGGAGGTTACGGGCCAAGGTAACGGTGCGTGAGGACGAGCTACAGGAGCTTTAGGCCTGACTTTCCTACCTAACATGGCTGGCCAAGGCTCCAAGGCTTTCTCTTCTATTTTCTTATAAGGTAAAAACATTTCGGGAAACTTAACACCAAACTTTTTATTCTCTTCAAGCGAGGGCTTCCTTTGAAAAAAGGCTCCTAATTCGATATCTAGTTTCGATTTAGCTTTTTTTAAGCCCACGATGAATATTACATGTTCCTCTGAACCCATGTAAGGAAAAAAACCTTCTTTGTGCCTGTACTTGAGTCTTGCTTCAGCAGGTGATTCTAACTCTTTCCCAGCATACGTTGGCAAGATTTCTTCAACTTCGTTTATCATTAGAGATTTGATATACATTGTATCTTCCTCTAAGTTTTTCTTTCCACCGAATGCTTTCAGCAATAGGTACTTTTCCTTGATGATAATTTAAAGGTTTCTGGAATTTTCTTCTATCTTCCGGAAGCGTAAATAACAAGATTTCAAGAGGGTTCAGTGAAAATAACATAGTGATTTAACCGTGTTTAAACAAACATATTCAAATAAGTTAAAGATATTTTCAGTGAGCATATCTATAGAATAAAAGAGGAGAAAACAAAAGTTGAGTGAGGAGTTTTTAGGCTACAAAGGAAAGGCACTGCAAATTCTGAAAGGGATTGGCGCTGAAATTGGCGACGTTATCCGTATCACAAAAGACGGAGAAACCTACGAGGGCATTCTTATTCCCAGATCTGAGTACGGCGACGACAAGCACGTTGTCATTAAACTGAAAAGCGGCTACAACGTTGGAGTCAGCATTACGCCTACAACTCAAATTGAAAAAGTTGGAGCAGGAGTCAAACCAACTTTTATTCCACCACCCCTTCCAGAACAAAAGCCGGGTTTGCCCAGAGTAGCCATCATAAGCACAGGGGGAACCATAGCCAGCCGAGTAGACTATCGAACAGGAGCTGTGCGTCCAGCCCTTTCAGCCAGCGACCTCTACAGCGTCGTCCCAGAACTTTCAGAAATCGCAATAATAGACGCAAAGATTCTCTTCAGCCTATACAGCGAAAACATCACCCCAAAACACTGGTCAGAAACAGCGAAAAACGTTGCCAAACACATTAAAAAAGGCGTGGCAGGGGTTGTGGTAGCCCATGGAACCGACACCCTAGGATACACTGCGGCTGCGTTAAGCTTTGCCCTTCAAGATTTGCCAGTGCCGGTAATAATGGTGGCTTCTCAACGGTCAGCGGATCGCCCCAGTTCAGACGCTGCAACCAACCTGATAGGGGCTGTTAAGGGCTGCCAGCGCTCCTTTCGCGGAAGTAGTTGTCGCCATGCATGAAACGATTTCAGATAAAACCATAGTGTTTCATCGAGGAACCAAGGTGAGAAAGTGCCACACAAGCAGGCGAGACACCTTCAAATCCATAAACGTTACGCCCCTCGCAAGAATGGAAAATGGAAAGATGAGGATGTTAGTTGAAAACTACAGAGAACGGAATCCATCGCGAAAACTGTCACTAGAACCCGACTTCGACGAAAGAGTGGCGTTGATAAAGTTTTATCCAGGCTTGAATCCTGGGATCATTGAGTGGTACGTAGACAAAGGTTATAGAGGTATTATTCTTGAGGGAACAGGTTTGGGTCACGTGGGGAACTATTGTTTTTCAGCTATAAAGAAAGCCGTTGAGAATGGCATGGTTGTTGCCATGACCTCCCAGTGCATCTGGGGGCGCCTGGGAATGAACGTTTACGATACGGGTCGAGACCTCCTAGCCATTGGGGTTCTTCCCCTCGAAGACATGCTGCCTGAAACAGCCCTTGTGAAGCTCATGTGGGTTTTCGGATCGTTTGAGCCTATGGATGTTGATGAAGCTAAGAGACTCATGCTCACCAACTTCGCTGGGGAAATAAATCCCAGAAGCACCTTTGCAGAAACTCCTCGAGAGCTCGCATGATTAGGTGGTGTGAGATGACGATGCATGGTTCGATCGAGATGATTTAGATTTTTAAGACAGGGTTTTGAAATTCTTTAGGATAACTTAGTGGTGCCAGAAGTTTTAGGTGCTGCTAAATCATTTGCATTTGCAGAAACATAAAACTCTCCTTCACTAGATAGATATGCAAAAGGCAAATGGCAGTTTAGCGAGAGTTGGAGGAAATGGATAACATTTGTCAGACAATTGATGGACAACGCGGACAATTGGTGGCCGTCAGCGAAAAGAGGAACAGAAACTTGTGGTACAAATCTATTCTTATGCTCCCAAAGTTGAACTGAAAAAATAAAATGGAACAGAGAGCATAGGGCTCTTTTTCATGACTATGCTTCAGCCGCCCTACTAGCAATAAACGCTTATCTAGAGACCCAAACGCTGCTTTCGTGGGCTGCTGGTAGCGTGGATCGACGAAGCCTGTAGCAGAAACCCATCATTCAAGAAAATGCTTCAGGTCTTCGCCTATTTTCACAAAAAGAAGTTTTATTCCCAAATCCTTTTTATCCACTTTATTCTGTCGAAATCTGTGTCGTTTGAGTAAATCTCTTTCATATTATTCTTCTTCATTGTTTGCAGTGTTAACGCATCGACGAAGTCTATGTCATGCTTTTCCATGTCGTCAAGGGCAGTGAGCATGTCTTCCCAGGCGGTGTTGATTTTGTTCATGGTGAGATAGGAGTTGATGGCTACAATGAAGCTTCCGACTTCTCGCTTTCGGTTGTGGTATTCGAGCCAGTCAACGACTTCTTGAATGACGGTGGTGCTTGTCAAGGCTTCTTCGCCGTTTTCGATTCTTTTTAGGATTTGTTTAGACGTTTCGTAGGCTTCTTTGGGAGATTTCACGAGAATGTATATGAAGACATTAGCGTCAACGAACCTCATTTTCTGGTCCTCGATAGTTTTTTCTCCGCTCTGGCCGCTGCTGCTTTTCTTAATTCTTGTTTGACTGGTTCCTTTACGGGAACTCCCTCTGCCAGTCCGCTGAGCAGTTCTGTGGGATTGGGTACGGTTTTTGGTGGAAATAAGACGAGTTTGTTGCCCATTATTTCCAGTTTCAGATAGTCACCTTCGTTGATTCCGAGTCTCTCTCTAATTTTGGCAGGGATAGTGATCTTACCTTTCTGAAGTACCTTGGTTTGAGCATCCATTTTGATTACCTATATTAATTGATAAATTGGTTACATATAAATGACACCTCAAATCGGTATACTATGGTGCCGTGAGAGCGAACCTTCATGTAAGAATTCATCTAGAGCTATGTTCCTTACCTAGGCGTATTGGGTTTAGTTTTGGTGGTATGGTGGTTTGGATGTTTTCTTGGGTGTGAGGGAGAGAAGGTTCTTCCCAGCTGCAAAAATTAGGTAGATTATAATTCGGTTGTTGTATGTTTGTGGCTTTTCTTATGGCTTGTTTGCTGTTGATTTTAGGTTTCCTGGTCCGAGTCCTATGGCTGCGAATTTGAGTTTTTTGCTGAACTCTTCTGGGTTGTAGACTCTTCTCCCATCAATTAGAATGGTTTGTCTCATATTTTTGGTGAAGTCTTCGGGCTTAAGTTTTTTGAATTCTTCCCATTCTGTTACGAGGATGCAGCAGTCGGCGCCTTTCAAGCATTCGATGGAGGAAGAAGCGTATTTGATTTTGTTTTTGAATATTGATTTGGCCTTTAGGATGGCGACTGGATCGTAGGCTATGATGTTTGCGCCTTCTTTTAGGAGTTGGTTTATGATTAGTATGGATCGGGCTTCTCTTATGTCGTCTATGTTTGGTTTGAAGGCTAGTCCTAGGATGGCTATGTTTTTTCCTTTTAGGTCGATGAGGAGATTTCTGCACAACTGAACGGCTTTGTATAGTTGGGTTTCGTTTACGTTTTCGACGGCTTCTAGAAGATCAGGGGCGTAGCCCAAGGTTTTTGAGTGGGCGATTAGGGCTTTGACGTCTTTGGGGAAGCAGGAGCCGCCGTAGCCCAGCCCGGCATTTAGGAATAATGGTCCTATTCGTTTGTCTAATCCTATGCCTTTAGCCACCATTGTGACATCGGCGCCTGGGATTTTTTCGCATATGTTAGCTACTGTGTTGATGAAGCTTATTTTCGTGGCTAGGAAGGCATTACTGGCGTATTTGATGAGTTCGGCGGTGGGCAGGTTTGTTCTGATGAGTGGAGGCATTTTTTCAGCGTAAAAGTCTCGGTAGAAGACCTCTAGACCATCGCCTGATTTTTGGTCGTGTTCGCCTATTATGATGCGGTCAGGGTTTAGAGCGTCATGGAGGGCTGATCCTTCGCGTAGGAACTCTGGGTTCATGCATAAGCCAAAGTCAACACCACAATGTGCACATGAATATTTTTCCAAAATCGGTTTAACTACGTTTTCAGTGGTGCCTGGCACAACCGTGCTCTTAACCACGACTAGATGGTATGTGTCCTTTTTGTTTAGGGCTTGTCCGACTTCTTTGGCTGCGTTTTCAATGTGTTGTAGGTCTATGCTTCCGTCAGGCTTGCTTGGGGTTGCGACCGCGATGAATGTTATGTCGGTGTTAAGAATTGCTTCTTGGCGTTTTAATGTGCATTCCAGATGGCCGTCTCTTACAACTTTTTGTAGTGTTTCTTGCAAGTTGAGTTCATAGAAGGGCGGGATTCCCTTGTTTATTGAGGCTGATTTTTGTTTGTCGTGAGTTGAGGTGATAGCTTGGTAGCCTTTGGTTGCGAATGCTACTGCTGTGCATAGGCCAACGTAGCCTGTTCCAACTATTGATATGCAATATGATTTCACATTTTGACCTCTGCTATGCATATATAGTCTGGTTTTAATTTTACCATTAATTATAAATTGTTTATGTGATAAATCAAAGGTTTGGGTTGGTTGGATGATTAGGAAGGTTGTGGTTCCAGCTGCTGGCTTAGGGACTCGTTTGTTCCCTGCCACAAAGGAGCAGCCTAAGGAGATGCTGCCTATTTTTTCTACATTGGTGAATGGTGGGGTGAGTGTAAAGCCTTTGTTGCAGATGGTTTTTGAGCAGCTTTATGACGCTGGGTTTAGGGAGTTCTGTTTTGTTGTTGGTAGGGGTAAGCGTAGTATTGAGGATCATTTTACGCCTGACCATAATTCGCTGGTTATGTTGAAGAGTAAGGGGAGGGGTGATCAAGCTCTGGACTTGGATGGCTTTTATACTAAGATTAGGACTTCTACGATTATTTGGGTGAATCAGCCTGAGCCTAAGGGTTTTGGGCATGCTGTTTTGATGGCTCAGCCCTTTGTGCAGAATGAGCATTGTTTGGTTCATGCAGGTGACACTTATATCATTTCGGAAAATGCGAGACATCTTAAGTTATTGATGGAGATGTATGATCGCCTTAAGGCTGATGCTGCCTTCCTAGTGCAGAAGATGGAGGACCCGAGGCAGTATGGTGTTATTGAGGTTGAGGAGATAGAGAAGGGTGTTTACGGGGTTTTGGCGGCTGTTGAGAAGCCTGAGAAGCCACTGAGCAAACTTGCGATTATGCCCATTTACGTTTTTCGTCCAGTCATTTTTGAGGAGTTGGAGAAAACCGCTCCTGGCAAGGGGGGAGAGGTTCAGCTTACGGATGCCATTCAAAGGCTTGTTGATAGGGGGTTGAAGGTTTGTGCTTTTCAGCTGAATTCTAGCGAGGCTAGGTTGGATATCGGTAGCCCGGAAACCTACTGGGCCGCCTTATCCTTATCTTACCAGCACTTTTGTAGGAGAAGCTAGACGTGAGGGATCAGATAATTTTTGAGGATGTTGAGAGAATAAGGGGTAATTTAAGAAGGGAGGATTTTGAGGGAAAGCGGGTGTTAGTTACGGGTGGCGCAGGATTTATTGGAAGCTGGATTTGTGATGTGCTCGTGAGCTTTTATGCTGAGGCTGATTGCCTAGACAATTTGTCGACTGGAAAAATGGAAAACATAGATCATTTGTTGGGAAAGCCGAAGTTTAAATTCGTTAATGAGGATGTCTGCACGTTTAAAAGCGATGTTAAATATGATTACATTCTTCATTTGGCTAGTCGTGCCTCGCCGGAGGAGTATCAGCAGCATCCCATTGAAACGTTGCAGGCTAATTCT
>LIHK01000005.1 GCA_001399795.1 Candidatus Bathyarchaeota archaeon BA2
ACTCCAAAAGGAGCGTGCATGGTCTCCATCGAAGGCACGTGCAGAATCTGGGCAAACATAAAATCGCAAAAGCTTGGGTGAATCTATGTTGAAATACTTCAGTGTGACTCTTTCAAATTCCATCGTCGATCGATTGAACCGTTGACATCTTTTACTTCCTCGTAGTGGTCATTAATTCTTTTACTTTTTGATATGATTTCAATAATACCTTGCCTTTTTCCGTGACCTCATAGGTCACTCTATCTTCTTGTTTAAGTTCTTTTATTAGGTCCAATTCAAGTAAGAGAGACAAATAATTCTGTAATTGACTGAAGCTGATATTAGCTCGGTACATTATCTGTGTCTTGGCGATAGCTCTCTCTTCCTTTGCAATAGTATCTAAGATTGTAGCGCAGATATCCAGGTTTGATCTCCTAATTCTCATTGATTGACCTCTTAGCTAATGATCATCGTAATAATCTTCAGTATTATTATTCTGTATTTATATTTCATAAAGTTTTTTATTTTACATTGCGTTCTGTTTATCTTGAATATGAGCGCTATCGTTCGAAGAGGACGATAGTAAAATATATTTTCAAACTTACTTATCTACTTCTAAATTGAGTGTTAACTATGGGAAGAGCAGCTGTCTTTCTCGATGGGGGATATCTTTCGAAGGTTCTAAAATACGTGTTCAATGAACCGGACATAGATTATGAAAAGTTTTCGGAGGAAATATGTGAGGGGGATGAACGGTTAAGAACTTACTATTATGATTGTATGCCTTATCAAAGTTACCCGCCAACGGAAAAAGAAAGCAAGATGTACGCTCAAAAGGACAAATTCATTTATAACATCAAAAAACTGAGACGGTTCGAAGTGCGTTTGGGTAAGCTAGTATATATTCCAAGCGCTGGCGACTTTATCCAAAAGCGAGTTGACGTCCTACTTTCTGTAGACTTGGTAAGGATGAGTTGGGATCATCAGATTTCCAAGGCAGTTTTAGTAACTGGCGACAGCGACTTCGTCCCTGCGATCGAGGCAGCTAAAGATGCAGGCGTCCTAACAGTGCTATATTATTCGAGTGCTTCTAAAGTTCGCGCGCTTGATGAGTTACTATATGCTTGTGATGAGCGTAGAGAGATAACTCAGGGCCTCATTAATTCTTGCTTACTTAAGAGGAAAAATCAACAGGTTAGGAATTCGTAGGGGAGAGAAAAGTAGGTGTTTCCAACCATCACACGGAGTGTCACTAATACGAATTCCTACACTAAGAATCTGCGCCAAACAAAGCTATGACTTATACAGAACTTTGCCTTTTTCGATTACTTCGAGGATGAACGGGTTCTTTTTCCCCTTCATTTCTTGAAACTCTTCTGGTGTGTAGCCCACGGGTTCGATGGGTATTTTGAAGGTGTTTATGTCCATCAAGGTTCTTATTCTGTCTAGAAAGTCTTCTTTGAAATCGGCGACAACCAAGATGTCGATGTCTGAGCCTTCATTGATATCTCCTGTGGCGAAGGAGCCGAATAAGATTATGATGTGGGGATGGAGCCGTTTGACCACCTCATTCGTGTAGTCGTTTATCTTTCTAAAAATTTCCCCACTTCTTTCAATATCGACTCTGCGTAGCTTAAGCATCTTTTTGCAATCTCCTCTGTGTAGTATTTATAGGCTGGACCCTTTGGGTAGAAGTTTGGGTATCGAGAGCCTATGTAGTTGTCTGTCAAGCTCTTTTCCATGATCGATAAACTTTTCAAAAACTTTTTTATGTTTTGAGCATTCTTCTAACAGTTCAACCACGGAGTGGGTTACTATCGCCCTAAAACCCTTTGAGTATAAGAAGCCTTTCAGAGCTTTTTCAGCGGACTGCTGAGAAAAAATGCGCTGGCATAGTAGTTCTTGTCTTTTAGGCAGTCTTTGGCTGTTTTGAAGTCGGCTCTCGCTTGGTCAAGCCACCTTAATCCTTCTTCTAAATTTTGCATGCTCCTTTCTTCACCAACAATACTATTACGCCCATTTAATTCCTTATCTCCATTTTCTATTGAAGGCATGTGTGGAATCTGGACCAAACAGAGTTGCAAAAGCCTAATGAAAGAACCATCGCGCAGACACTAATTTGCCTTACCCTGATTATGCTGTTGGGCTTTCACGAGGTAAGACTAGCGAATTCTATTATTCTTTGCCATTGTCTATCAGTTACGGGAAAATTTGTTTTTGGGCAAATCCAGAATATTCAATAATCTGTCCTACGTGTCCTCTTTTGATGTTTCCTCTCTTTAGCTCAACAACCAAGGTGTCTCCAAATTTATCTTTGAACAAGAGGTCGGCTCTTAAATGACCAAGAGAAACCTGCCTGCCCAATAAAGTAAGTCCATCTTCGATAATCTCAGGGTGTCCAGCCATTATTTCTTCCATATCGCTTTCTGAAAACTCTAACGACATGATGGAGACTCATTTCTTTGACAAAAATCTGCATAAAACAATTAATAATAGTTTCGATGGTGTAGCTTTTTATCTCCACGATTCTCCTTGTTTTTCCTCTTGCAACGTAAATCATCAACGAAGCATCTGAACGTGCATAACAACTTAATAATAAATTTAACAATTTCATTGGGGACTGTTGTCGGGCGGTGATTAGTCTGTCGAAGGAGGCGCCAATTAAGGAAAAACTAGGTGGATGGCTGGAGAGTTACGGTTGCCTGATATATGATGAGAGGAAAAACCGGAGGCGACCCGGATGGGGCATTTTCAATGTTGAAGACGCTGCACGTGGGAAGCCGGACTTGGTGATAGGATGCCGAGTGAAGGGAGGCGACTTCAGATACGTAGCCATGGAGGTTAAACGTGCCACAAACATAGGGATCTCCTCAACGGTTTTGATGCGATTCTCCAGTGCTTCAGCGATTATTGCTTCGGGGCAAGATATATAATCAATAAAGGGCCTATCCAAGTTCAGGCTTTCGCCCTAGCAACAGATTTCTCTCCACGGGGCTACCTCTTTAAGGGGGAGGAAGGGATGCCACTGGATCTAATCAGAAGAGGAGGGTGGGACTCTTACCCTGCGACCGCTACCTTTGTCCGCCTCCTCTGGAGACAAAGGGATAACCTTCTAAAGAGAATATTAGGTATAACCGAGATCCCGCGCTCACTTCGTCCATGGAGGATCAGAAAAAGAGAATTTCCAGAAGTAGCGGTGCTAATAAGACATCCGGTGAAGGAGAATAAGGTCATACTTTGGACCACAGAGAATGCACATCGCGCGTGGAAATCGAGGCAGTTATACGCTAAGGAGTGAAGAGCACACACTAAAACGCAAACAAAAGTTTAACGAAAAGGTTTTTGCTATCCTACATTAGCAGATTCTTGGAACAGGGTCTCCGATCGGTGGTGCAAGGATTCTTTTTCCGCCTACCACTGTTTCAAGGACGACTTCGCTGAAATCCTCGGTTGCTTCTCCTATTATTTGGGCGTCTTTTCCCTCCTTTGTCTCCTTTAAGGATGTCAAGATTTCCTCAACTTTCTCTGGCACGACTCCTATCAACACTTTGCCTTCATTACCGACCTCCAGCGGGTCTATGCCCAGCATTTCGCAAGCCGCCCTAACGTCTCCCCGTACCGGTATCTTCTCTTCATGCAAAAGTATTCCAACCTTTGACTTTTCGCTCCACTCGTTCAGCGCGTTGGACAAGCCTCCTCGCGTAGGGTCCTTCATCGCCACTATTCCGCCCACATTTAACAACCGCATAATCAAATTGTTTAGCGGAGTTACGTCGGACATGATTTGGCTTCCGAAGTTGTAGCCTTCCTGAGCCGACAAAACGGCTAGTCCGTGGTCTCCCAGGGTGCCTGAAACAATGATTTTGTCGCCGGGTTTCAGATTGGAGTCTAGAATCCAGCGCGTGTTGAAGGAACGGTGCTTCTTCACCTCAACAATGTTTCTTTCTAGGGCGTCGTTTCGCCTTCCTATTCCAGAAGTGTTGATAACGCATCCTCCGAGACCACCCTTCTCGACGACCTTTGTGTCACCCGTAATTATGTGCACCCCGGCTTCTCTACATGTCTCGGCCATGCTTTCTAAAATCCTGTCCAAATCCGCTATTGGAAGACCTTCCTCCAGTACGAGACCGGAGGTGAGAGCAACCGGCTCAGCGCCCATCACTGCTATGTCGTTGATGGTGCCCGCGACAGCAAGTCTTCCGATGTCTCCGCCTGAGAAGAAGAGGGGCTTCACTGCGTGGGAGTCTGACTTCAAAACGATGTCGTTTATTACGGCTGAGTCGTCAAGGGCTTCCAGCGGAACTTCGGCGGCGCTACCGCCAAGATGTTTTAATACATGCTTCTTAACTAGGTCGGCCATGACTGTTCCGCCGGCTCCATGAGCCATAGTTATTCGTTCCATCATTAAGCTCTCCTAACAAACATTGAAGAAGGGGCGCTCTTAAACTCTACCGAGGAGACTTCGCATGGTTCCGTTTGATTCACGGTTTCTCGCTAACGTCAACCCGTTGTCGAAAAACGATAACAAAGCATCAATCAACAAGGTTTATTAATATTTCATGTTACCTAAATTACTTCCATAATTGACATACCGTGCACCTGTTTAAACAGGGATATAAAATGCCCATGAAACTGCTAAAAACCGAAACAGAAAACGAACTTAAGGTAGAAATGATTCTACACGCGAAGCGGTACTCCCTAACCTTGAATAAAGCTAGGTGCACGGGTTGCGGAATCTGCAAGGAAATCTGCCCCAGGGAAGCCATCGAAATCAAAAAGGTTCCTAAAGCAGAGGGAGAAGAGGCGAAGCCACCCACCATCGATGTCAGCGAAGAGAAGTGTCATTATTGTGGAATGTGCGAGCCCATTTGCCCCTTCGGAGCACCGGAGGTAATGGTCGGCGGGGAACATGTGGTCCCCGTAATCAAAACAGAAAGTTTTCCCCAACTCATACGCGAAATTGAGGTTGACGCAACGAGGTGCCCTTTGGACTGCGTAGACTGCGAGGAAGCATGTCCATTGGAACTTATTAAAGTCAGCGTACACACTCCTGAGGGAGAAGAAGTTACAGACATAGAGTCGAGACAAAACAAAGAGAACCTCACAGTCACGGTGGACATAGAAAAGAATTTTTGCCCGTGCTGTCGGCTGTGTGAAATTAAGTGCCCCGAAGATGCCATTCATGTTCTAAAAATATTTCACGGAAATCTCAGAATAAATCGTGAGAAATGCCCAAAGGACTGCCAAGACTGCCTAGATGTCTGTCCAATCCCTGAAGCCTTATACCTCTCGGAAGACGGAAAAATACACGTTAACGAGTTATACTGCGTCTATTGCGGAGTTTGCAAGATCGTTTGCCCAGAGGATGAAGCCCTTGAGTTTAACAGAACCTACATACGTCACACACCCGTCCGTTCTGGAGCATGGAACAGAGCTCTTGAAAAACTTACATCTACCGAAGTGATGAAAAAGGAACTGCAAACCAAGAGTTCAAAGAAGGCTCAGGAATCTCTTCTAGAATCAGTTAAGAAAACATTTCCATGGAGGACGGAGACCTAAAATGTCTGAAGAACCGCGGATAGGGGTTTTCGTTTGCCATTGCGGACTCAACATCGCTGGCGTGATTGATGTAAAAGAACTGACAGAGTACGCACGCACGATACCCAACGTAGTGGTGGCTATGGACAACCGTTATACGTGTGCTGACCCGGGGCAAGAAGAAATCAGAAAGGCGATAAAGGAACACAAGCTGAACAGAGTAGTTGTTGCGGCTTGTTCACCACGCCTGCATGAACCGACCTTCCGGAGGACCGTTGCGGAGGCTGGATTAAACCCATACGTTTTCGAGATGGCGAACGTAAGGGAATTTTCTTCATGGTGCCACCCCAGCACGCCGGAGGAGGCAACTGAAAAGGCGAAAGACATCGTGAGGATGGCTGTAGCGAAGGCAAGGTTGCTTCAAGGCCTTGAAACCATCGAGGTTCCTGTGACGAATAAAACTCTGATTTTAGGTGGGGGAATCGCGGGAATAAGCGCCGCCTTAGACCTCGCCGCCATGGGCTTCAAGGTGTACCTCGTTGAAAGAGGCGAAAGTATAGGAGGACACATGGCTCAACTGGACAAAACTTTTCCCACCCTAGACTGCTCGATATGCATCGAAGGCCCCAAGATGGTGGATGTTTCTCGTCACCCTAATATCGAAATAATATCGTACGCCGACATTCTCAGCGTTGAAGGTTTTGTGGGAAACTTCAAGGTGAAAATTCGGAAAAACCCCAGATATATAATTGCTGAGAACTGCACGGGCTGCGGTGAGTGCCGAGACGTTTGCCCCATAGAGTTCCCTAACGAATGGGACATGAATATGGGCGTGAGGAAAGCGATTTCGGTTCCCTTCGAACAGGCGGTTCCCCTCGTTTACACGATTAACATGGATTATTGTATTGAATGCTACAAGTGTGTGGATGCCTGTGGCGCACGTCAAGCCATCAATTTTGATCAGAAGCCCGAGGAAATAGAGCTTGAGGTAGGAACAATCATCACCGCAACCGGATTCGACATTTACATACCATACGATAACAGTCTATACGGCTACGGCAGATACAACAACGTCATCACGGCGCTGGAACTGGAAAGGTTGATTTTGGCCGCTGGCCCAACCGGTGGGAAGTTGGTACGTGCCTCTGATGGGAAGAAGCCGCACAGCGTAGTCATCATTCAATGTGTAGGTTCTAGAGATGTGAACAAGTACGAGTATTGTTCAGGTTTCTGTTGCATGTATGCCCTCAAACATTCTATCCAACTTAAGGAGAAGTATGGGGATGATGTGGAGGTTTACATCCTCTATATAGACATGCGCACCCACTTTAAAGGCTACGAAGAATTCTATCAGAGAGCCCGTGACCTAGGAGTAAACTTCATCCGAGGAAAGGTCTCACATATAATTGAAGACCCGGAGACAAAAAACCTCATCATACGCGCAGAGGACATGGCACTTGGGGAACCTATCGAGTTAGTGGCTGAGTTCGTGGTGCTGTCTACGGCGGCTATTCCAAGCAAGGGAACCGAAGAGATGGCAAGAATCCTTAACGTGACACGTGGAGCCGACGGTTTCTTCATGGAAAGCCACCCGAAGCTCAAGCCCATCGACACAGCCACAGATGGAATCTTCTTAGCCGGAGCTTGCCAAGGACCAAAGGATATACCTTACAGCGTCTCTCAGGGAAGCGGAGCAGCATCTCGCGCTGCAACCATCCTTTCTCAGCCGACTTGGAAAATTGAACCCATCATCGCGGTGGTGGACCCAAACAAATGCAGAAACACAAAGGCGAAGTGCGGCATATGTGAGACGAGGTGTCCCTACGGGGCCATAAAGGCTCCTGAAGGACAACCCGCTCAGGTTACGACTGCCATGTGTCACGGATGCGGCACCTGTGTCGCTGAATGTCCGGCTGACGCCATAACTCAGATGCATTTCACAGACGCACAGATATTCGCTCAAATCCGAACAGCCCTAGAGAAGAATCCTCAAGACAAGATACTGGCCTTCCTCTGCAACTGGTGTAGCTATGCGGGGGCTGACCTCGCTGGAACAAGCCGCTTTGAGTATCCGCCTACCATAAGGGCGATACGAGTCATGTGCTCGGGACGAGTGGATCGAGACTTCGTTCTAGAGGCTTTCAGACTGGGCGCTGGCATGGTGTTGGTGGCCGCCTGCCACCTACCCTATGATTGCCACTACATTTCAGGAAACGTGAAAATGAAGGCGAGAATGGAAGCCTTGGTAAAGATATTTGAAAAACTGGGACTCAGCCCCGAAAGGTTCAGAGTAGAATACGTTTCGGCGGCAGAGGGAGTGAAATTCGCTGAGCTTATTAAGGAAATGACTGAACAAATGGAAGCTTTGGGAAAGGAGGAGATTAAGGCGGAAAACGAGAAACTGCAACCAACCCTCGAGAAGATGCTCTCAAAAAAACAGGCATGATTTTCTAAAAGAACGTTACATTATACTGACGTTTTGTATTTGGAAGTATCTTTTTGCCAAGAATCGAATTCGTTCAGCGTTTCTCCCATTTTTGCCGATGGCAACACCCTTGTCCTTGGGGTTCACTGAGACCACGGCAATCGTTTTGCCATCTGGGCGCTCGGTTATGCGTATCTCGTTCACCCTAGCGGGTTTCAAAGCATTCTTGATAAATTGGGCGGGATTTTCAGAATGTTCAATCACTTCATGTTTTTTTCCAGTCATTTTTTCCAAGAGATGAATGTTTTTGCCTCTCCTCCCTATGGCCATTCCTATGTTTCCTTCTTTTACGACGAAAATTATTCTGCCTGAGTCGTCATTAACTATGCAGTCCTTTACGGTTGCGCCGGTTATGCTTTCAAATAGGGCAATGTATCGCATCTCGTGACTTGTGAACTTTATTCCGCTAGACATTCGTTGCCTCCGTGATCTTGAGGATATCTGAATCTCCTGGTTCCCTTACGGTCAAGGCTGAGACCACGAACGGTTTTCCACATGCCGCGCCTAAGTCTATACTAGTTCCATTATAAATAGTCACCGGAATGTTGGAAAGCCTACAGTAATATTCAATGTCCTCATGATTTTTTCGTGGACAGTTCGACGCGACTATTATAAGCTTAGCCTTTCCTGTCTTAGCGTTTTTTATAGCATTGTTAGTTCCAAACAAAACCTTTCCGGTTTTCACAGTGTTGGCAATAGCCTTGTTTATGTCGATCATTTCGTTTTCTCTCGATGCGCACTTGACATATAAAGATCCACTAACCCTGTGCCGATGGGTATGGATTGCCCCACTATCACGTTTTCAGTTACTCCTCTCAGGGGATCGCTCTCCCCATTTATGGCAGCTTCAACTATGTTTGGAACTGTGATCTCGAAAGCGGCCCTTGCGAGGACGCTGGCTTTTTCTCCGCTGATTCCATGTCTCCCTATCTGTCGCACATCACCAGTTGAAGTCATGATGTCTGCCACTAGCATAACGTGTCGTATGTCCACATCAAGGCCTTGCTCCTCGAGAACGCCCATGGCTTCCTTGATTATCGCGTTTCTGGCCGCCTCAACTCCAAGCGTTTGGGCGATTTCATGGATATGGTTGGTGATTGTTCGTGTTGGATCCACACCTTCAACCTCGAGAACCCTTGGCAAGTTAGAGCCATCCGTTCTTATAACCCACTCCCCCATCTCCTCGGTGACAAGGACCCTACGAATGCCGGGTCCCCCTTTGACATAATGTGCAAATATCCCGTCCAAGAGCTTCTTGAGGTCCGTTGGCTTTTTAGGTTTAAGGATCAACCGACCCTCGTTGACATTTACTGTATAATTCGGTAGGTGCAACGCGTCTGCTAACTCTTCTGGAGTGATGCCACGTTCTTCCATCATACTGGAGTTAAGTTTGACGACAACTCTTCCTTGTTCTGGATCTATGTACGGTAAGGCCTCTGCGATGTCCTCTACATTTGTGCAAATTATGTTACGGGCGATTTCGGTGGCTTTCTCCTTGCTTTTTCTATGCTCCTTGTCGAGGTAAATAGTCATAATCGGCGTGGATGGTGTTCGTCGAGCGTCCACTATTTCGATGAGGCGGGGTAGTCCGAGAGTTACGTTTTGTTCCCTTACTCCAGCGTAGTGAAACGTTCGAAGCGTCATCTGGGTGCCGGGCTCACCCATAGATTGCGCAGCTACGATTCCAACAGCCTCACCAGGCTCGACTAGAGCTTTCTTATAGTTTTCTAGGGTTAAATTGACAGCTTGGTCCACGCCTTCGCGGCTTAATTTGGCTTTAGTTAACTGAGATTTTAACTCTTTCATTAGAAGAGGTGTCAGCTGATCTTCAACTTCATGGAGGCGTTCCGTAATATACGGCTTAGGTGCAGGTTCGCCCTTCTCCATCATGATCTTTATTTGTTCAATAAGGCGACTGACGTTTACGGCTTTTCTATGATCGCTTTTAGCAGGGTCCACTCCGTCTTCCCCATATATAAGTTGAATAATGTCGCCAATCGAGTTTCGAACGGTTCCATCGTACTCAATGCGCAGATGTTCCAAGGCGTTAATGAGTCGCCTCTGCATGTAACCGCTTTGTTGTGTTCGCACGGCAGTGTCGACCAGCCCTTCTCGCCCACCCATGGCGTGGAAGAAAAACTCAATCGGGTCTAGGCCATGCTGGTAAGAAGAATAAACGAAGCCCCGGGCTTTAGGGGAGGGATCCCCAATTTCAAAATGAGGTAAAGTGCGGTTAACGTATCCACGCATGATTCGCTTGCCTCGCACAGACTGTTGACCTACACAAGCGGCCATTTGACCGATGTTAAGATCGGATCCCCTCGCTCCACTTCTCGTCATGATTATGCCAGAATTGTCTATGTCAAAATCTTCGTCCGCAACTTTTCCAGCTTTGTCTCTGGCCTCAGCCAGCTTGTTCATTACGTAAATTTCGAAGGACTCGCTGAGGGTTTGGCCCGGAAGCCTTGGCAACGTACTGTTCTGAAAGGCTACTATTAATTTGCCTATTCGATCTTCAAACTTCTCTATTGTTTTTTCAATTTTTCTTTGGGCGGCGTGAGATAATTCAAGTTCATCGAAAGAGAAGGTAAAGCCTTGTGTGGTCATAAAAAGCTTGAGGAGTTGGCAAATGCGATTTAGGAAACGCCGTCCAGCTTGGGAACCATAATCTTTTATTATGCGATGAAGAAGGCTTTCTGATTGCTCAGCCCCTATGGAACGCCTATCGACTACACCGCATTTTAGAATTCCATCTTTGATAACAACGTAGGCGTCGTATGGGCATTCTTCGCAAAGGCAACGTGTACAACCACGGCAAATAGTCGCCTTCAATGCGTAGTTTAAATCTTTTGGAAGGAAGAGGCTAAATATCTGTTTTCCAGTCCAAAGGGGCTTAGGTTCCTTGACTTCGGGTTCGGGGAGAGGTCCCTCATAATTCGCCGCCACAAGTAACCTGCAAACCTCTTCCTTCGTGAGGAGGGTGGATTTTCGAGTGAAAAGGTAAGCAGCGGTTATAAAGTCTCGAATTGCCCCTATTATGGGCCCCCCAAATCTTGGTGAGAGAATCTGACCTTGAACTTGCATGAGGAGGCGTGCTTCCGTTTGCGCCTCTTCATTTTGAGGCACGTGAAGATTCATTTCGTCTCCGTCAAAGTCAGCGTTGTAAGGGGGACAAACGCATAAGTGTAAACGGAAGGTCTTATGAGGCAACACTCGGACATAATGTGCCATTATAGACATTCTATGAAGAGACGGTTGCCTATTAAAGATGGCGACATTGCCATCTTTAAGGTGGCGCTCTATGATAAAGCCTGGTTCTAAAGCTTCGGCTACTTTTTCTCGGTCGACAACAAATTCTAATCTAACACGTTTACCATCGGGTCTCACGACGTAAAGTGCACCGGGATACTTTTCAGGACCATTGATTACAAGCTTTCGCATTTCATCAATGTTCCATTCAGTAACTTTCTCAGGCATCGAGAGCCTAATGGCAACGTCGAGCGGAACTCCCACTTCGCTGATGTCAAGATTTGGATCTGGGGAGATCACGGTGCGCGCTGAAAAATCTACCCTTTTCCCGGAAAGATTGCTTCTGAATCTTCCCTCCTTTCCTTTAAGGCGTTGCGACAAAGTCTTAAGCGCTCTTCCCGAGCGATGTCTGGCGGGGGGAATTCCCGAAGCTTCGTTGTTAAAGTACGTGGTCACATGATATTGTAGAAGTTCAGATAAGTCTTGGATGATGAGCGTTGGGGCGCCTGCCTCCATGTTTTCCTTCAATCTTTGATTTATGCGGATAATGTCAACAAGTTTGTGGGTTAAGTCGTCCTCAGATCGGATACCTGATTCTAAGGTAATTGAGGGTCTCACGTAGACTGGTGGAACTGGAAGAACCTGTAAAACCATCCATTCTGGCCGAGCGGTCTTTGGGTTAAAACCGAATAACTCAAGGTCGTCATCGGTTATTCGTTCGAGTCGTTCTCGAATCATACTCTGCGTTAGTCTTTGCGCTCCTTCCTCTACTAGAATCTCGTAGAAGGCTGTTGGTTTTGCGAATTCTATTTTGTATTGTGGAGCTCCACAGTGAGGACATTCTTTTTTCTGCGCCTCTTTCAACACGTTCTTGTAAATTTCACTAGGCACTGTTCCCAGCAACTTGCGAGTGTGTCTGATTCTATTCTTAATTTGGGCGATACGATTATCGGATAACAAGGCGCGCCCACAGTTTCTACATGTGGCTCTGAGAAGGTCGTAGACTATTTTGGTGAATTCGATGTGAATGATGGGAACCGCTAATTCGATGTGACCAAAATGTCCTGGGCATCGTATGGCTGTGTTTCCGCATGTTTTGCATCGTTGTCTAGGTTCAAGTGTTCCTAATCGACCGTCCATGAGACCTGATGTTATTGGGGCTCCGTCTTCATCGTAGGTATCAGCGGTTTGTATCTCGGCAACAGAAAACCTGCGAATATCCCCTGGAGATATTATCCCAAAATAAAGTTCGTTTACGACCTTGTGAACAGCTTCCTCTGTCGACACTTCACGCTCTCTCCTTCAATTTGAGACGAGGCGCTATACAAAGACTCATTAGCTCTTGCAGGAGAAGCTTAAACGCGTAGGAAACGATTACCGGAGAAATCTGCGCTTTTTCCTCGCAAAGCCGACATACATACCGGCGTTGTTTAATGTCATAAAATGCAATGTATCCACAATTTTCGCACACATACAGAAGGTATTTATCGGATTCCTCGAGCAACCGATCTCTCAGAAGCATAGCAGCACCGTGCCCAATCAGACAGTCCCTCTCCATCTCGCCGAACCGCAATCCGCCACCCCTTGCACGTCCCTCGGTCGGTTGCCGCGTCAACATTTGAACTTGACCTCGCGCCCTAGCATGGATCTTATCTGCAACCATATGATGAAGCTTTTGATAATACACAACACCCATGAAGATGTCGGCAACGAATTTTTCACCTGTAATGCCACCATAAAGAGTTTCTCGACCCGTATGGCTAAAGCCTAGTTTGATCAACGCTTGTTTCAGTTCCTCCGGCTTTTCATTGGTGAATGGCGTTCCATCAACCGTTCTCCCTCTCGCTGCGGCAACTTTTCCAGCCATGGATTCAAGGAATTGCCCAATGGTCATTCGTGACGGAATAGCGTGGGGGTTAATTATGATGTCGGGAACGATGCCTGCTGGAGTAAACGGCATATCTTCCTGCGGAATAATCATTCCTATGACGCCTTTTTGTCCGTGACGAGAAGCAAATTTGTCGCCTAACTCAGGGATACGTTGGTCACGTACCCTAACTTTTACGAGTTTGCTTCCTTCGCCACTTTCTGTGATAAAGACATCATCCACAACACCGGTTTCAGCTGGCCTTACATCAACAGATGTGTCTCTCATCGTTGGGCCTTTAACTTCAAACTCCTTGTATTCCTCGAGGAATCTAGGTGGACTTGTCCTTCCAATGAGAACATCGCCACCAGTCGTTTCGGATTCTAGGCTGATAATGCCGTCTGGTTCGAGAAGGCGGTAGTACTGCTCGCCTCGATATCCTCGGATACCAGCCTCTGGTATGATAAATTGATCTCTAAGCCCGCCGAGGTACTGGCGACACTCAGCCTCATAAATCCGATAGAATGTGGAACGTCCTAAACCCCTTTCTATAGACGCTTTGTTGAAGATGAGGGCATCTTCCATGTTATACCCCTCGAAGGATATGACGGCAACAACACAGTTTTGGCCTGAAGGTCGAAGGTCGTATCCTATGATGTCCATAGGCTTTGTCTTGACTAAGGGTGTTTGCAGGTAGTGTAGAATGTGGGAACGGGAATCAACTCGGTGGAGGAAGTTTGTTACGTGTATTCCTAGAGCTTGTTTAGTCATAGCCGCCTCGTAAGAGTTTCGCGGTGACTGATTGTGCTCTGCGTAGGGTATGAGGGATGCGCATATTCCGAGAATAGTGTAAGAAGCAGCCTCTACATGGGTATGTTTAGGCGTAACTTCTTCAAAATTTAGAGCAACAAATACGTTTTCTTCTTCTTCGGCATCAATGTATTCGATGATGCCTCTTTTAACAAGGTCCTCCCATTTCCATTCTTCGGAACGAATTTTTTCAATGTGTTCTGGCTGTAATTTGGGTGTTCCATTTTCAACAATTATTAGCGGTCGACGTACACGTCCTTCATCACAATTAACATAAATCTCTTCTCTTTCTCCATGGATCTTGGAGAAATGGGCAACATTGACTTCTGTGGATATTTCTCTTTTCCTACGTTTTTTCCTTAATTCAGCTACCAACTCTTCAGGTGACACGCGATAACCAATGAGACAACCGTCCACGAAGACTTTGGCACCTGAAATCCGTAGGGCCTCGTTTGCTTCTTGAACCGGGATCACGCCCATTCGATAAAGGGTTTGCTTCACTTTTTCAGGATTTGCGCTAACGGATATACAAGCTGCTAAAGCGAGATTTTTTACCAAACCGCAGTTTGACCCTTCAGGCGTTTCGTTTGGGCATAATCTTCCCCAGTGGGTTGGGTGCAGGTCTCGCGCCTCGAAGTTGGGCTGGCTGCGACTGAGCGGGGACTGCAATCGTCGTAGGTGACTTAGGGTGGAGACCGTGTTTGTTCGGTCAAGAAGTTGTGTGATGCCGACGCGTCCTCGCCCCCAATTGCCTGTCGCGAGGGCGTGTTGAAGTCGTTCACTTATGATTCCGGGACGGACAGCGGCTGAAACCGTGATTATCTGTCGTTTGATCCCCATCCTTTCGAGTTGGTATTTTATGTCGCGACATAGATTTCTAAAGGCTATTCTAAAGAGTTCGGCGAGTAGGGGTCCGGCGAGTTTTAAGCGTTTGTTTTTGAAGTGATCTTTGTCGTCTGGTTTTCTTCTTCCAAGCTTCAGTTCAACAACTCGGCAAGCCATCTCGCCGAGGAAAAGCGCTTTTTCTTCACGTTTTTCGAGGGTTCGGCCAATGTGGGGCAAGAAGTTTCGGTCAATAATGTTTTCGGCTTTTTGGAGGCGATATTCTTCTACTTGTCCGTGGGCCACACGATTTCCAATGTACATCATGGCGTCTTGAACCGTGTCGAAGCCCGTAGCCTTTTCAAAGGAGGATTCAAGCTCGTTTTGCACGATTTTTTCTGGAGAAACTGCTTCGGCAATTTCTTTGTCTGATTCCATCCCTAGCGCTCGCATTACAATCATGAAGGGTATTTCGGTGGGGACGCCTGGTATTGAAACGTAGATGGCGCCATCAGCCTTCATTCGTAGCTGGATTCTTGCTCTGAAGCCAACTGTTGTTGAGAAAATTTTGGCCTGATAAACGGTTTTTGCTCCATGGGTGTCGACGTCCACGAGGACGCTGTTTGGAGCTAGGTCCTCCAGAGCGACAACAACGCGTTCGGAACCGTTAATGATGAAGTAGCCACCTGAGTCGTTTGGGTCTTCTCCATGCTCAATTAGTTCCTCTGGGGTTAGCTGGGAAAGGACGCAGAGTTTGGATTTTAGCATGACAGGAAGGTCGCCTATGAGAACGAGTTCGGGCTCTTGTTCCCTTCCATCAATGATGGGGGTCATTTCTAGAGCTAGGGGTGCGGCGTAGGTTAGGCTTCGGAAGCGTGCTTCCATGGGGTAGATTTCGTGTTTTGTTCCGTCGACTTCGGTGATGTATGGTCCGCTGATTTTTGATTGAGGGTCGATTATCCATAGGCGGCCGAGTTTTATTTTGTAAGGGTTTTCTGGGATTTCGATGCCGATTTCGCCGGTTTCGTCTACGACTTCTTGGATTCCATGGTCGATGAATTCGTTGTAGGAGTCTAGGTGCTGTCTGACGAGACCTTTTTCTTTGAAGAATGATTTTTGGAGAAGTAGGATGTCATCATGGGAGATTTCCAAATTTATCTAATTCCTCCATAAATTTTACATTTATTAAAGATGTGAAATCGCACGGTTTGGAGTTTTTTCAAACTGGGAGTTGCCTCCACTGGGTCGGGGTCATCCGACCCGAAAATACGGGTCTCCGTTTGTTCCATTTTTGTTTTGGAAGCTATCAACCTAAACCACAGTGCTTACTAATAAGTTTTACTTATGTAAGCTCTGTTTTACCTTGTAGTTTTGGCTTTCAAAAAAAAACCCTAGAGTCTATCTACAGCGGTCTATCTCCACCGCAGTTGCAGTTTTCAGAAAAATACTGATTTCAACATACTTCTGTTATTAGGCTCCAAATAGTGTGAAACAAAAAGTTACGTTTTCGACTATGGAGACAATACAAGAGTGTAACGAGTTCACTGTGAACTCGGATAACAGTGATACAGTAACACNTCGTTCACAGTGAACTCGTTGAATCTAGCTTAAATAGAACACAACCCACGAGAAACATAGACAGCAACATGACAGCAACGAAAGGCAAAGCGGGACGTAAAGGGCACCAATTCGAAAACGACATGGAAAGTTACCGCAACTGGTTCACAACTGGAAGCCTCAGAACACGTTACCGCAATGCAACGAAGCTAAAGAAATATTGCGAATGGATAGGCAAGACACCGGAGAAACTACTCCAAGAATACACGGAAGCAAGAGAAAACGTAAACGTTTACAACGAATGGAAGCGTGAGACACGCAAGCGAATCATAGAGTTTTACAATTGGCTAAGAGCAAGCGGTTACACGATCAACACTGCAAGAACGACACCACTAGGAATTTTACGATTCTATTCTGACAATTGCGAAACTGTCAGAAACATAACAAAGGAATTCGACGCAGTTCAAATACCACAGAACGAATACGTGTTCACGCAAGATGATTTACGGAAAATCTTCTACTATGCGGACACCGAAGGAAAAGCGCTAATCTCGGTTGCGGTCTCACTCGGATATAGTGCGATAGACTTCTTAGAATTGGAAGCGCAAAAGATGAAAGAACTAGTGAATGAAGCACGTGATAAACACCTAGACTCTATAATGTTCATAGGTAAAAGCAGAGCAAAAACAAGTGTTCAACCACGAAGCTTCTTAACACCCGAAGCAATCGATTCATTAAGTGACTACCTCGAAGTGTTAGAAAAGAAATGCGGTAAACTACCGAAATACTTGTGGACTAGTAACGCAGGAGACGCACACCTAACGAATCAAGGCTTAAACAAAAAGTTCAAAGCGTATGTTGAACGAGCAAACATCAAGACGTATGGGAAGCAGGTTAAGTTTCACCTGCTACGAAAGTTCCTCTATTCAAGACTGCAAGCCAAAAATAGAGATATAGCGAAAGTGATAACCGCAAAAAAAGTGAGCGCAAGCGACCTAACCTATCTTCCAGATTTAGACAAAGAATGCGAAAGAGTGTTCAGAGAAACATACAAAGAAATTAGCCTCAATGGTGACATAACGGGAAAAACCAGAGAGAAGCAAGCGGAAGTAATCGAAAAGTTAGAGACACGAATCAAAGAACTAGAAACGTTCAACCGATTGCTACAGCAATTTTACACCGAAGACATTGTTAAGCGTGCACATGAAGCGTTAGCACAAGGAAAAATGACAAAAGAGCAGTTCGTTAGCTTGCTTAGAAAACTTCAAAAAGAACAAGCGTAACACTCTTTTCCCCTCTTTTCTCTCTATTTTTTTAATATTCATGTTAATTGTGATGTGTAAGATATGACTAAATTCGAACAAACGTAGGTTTAGACCACACGAATTTTTTTTCACTTGACATAACGAGTTACGTGTTCTGTGTAGCACGTAACAAAAAGTTACGTTTCTAAAACGACACATGCAAAAGAAACATAAAACAAGACGCAACCAAAAGAACAAGCAAGATTAAGCACATAACCACTTAAAGCAAATAGAAACAAAGCCTAAACAATAAAAGAGCCTAACCCTTCAAATTCCCAAAATTCTTAAAGCATTATGCCGTTTCGACATTATTTAGTAGCTCGGCACAATAATGGAAAGCATATGAAACCTTCGAGATTTGCTCGCATATGTGCAAGCACATCTCGAATCTCAAACAGAACAGACATAATGGGGAACCCGACCATTCGACGGTCTCACATTAATTAAAAAATTAAAAAATAGGTCTCGATTTAGACAAATACCGACCGCTAAAAAGCACACTCCTCGCTACTCTCGAACGCCCTTCGCACATGCTTCACGTCCGTCCCGCAACGTACATTAACCGCATAGCACACGAACAAGGCGAAAGAGAAACGCAAGCGAACGACAACGACAAAAGACCTCTACTCTTACTCGCTTCGCATGCGTGCTCGCTCAAACAATCAGAGGTAACATCGCTCCCGACCTCTGAAACACCCGTCTCTAATGAATGAGTAACAGCAAAACTAGAAGCGCAAAATCGCAAAATCGCCCATACTCGACTTACATTCGCCCTTCCCCTCACGCTTATCGCACCGTTTCGCTCGTAACGCCGAGAAACACACGAAAAGAGCGAGGCACAAAGTCGCCCCTTTAACCATACTCGGTCGCTCGTAACCGCTCGGTTTTTGTTGAGAAAGCATAAAAACCAAACGAACGACAGCGACTATTACTATGTTTTAGGGTATTCTATACCTTGCGCTTCAGAATCAACAGTCCAGAAGTAAGGTGCCAAGCGTGGCACCAAAACAATCGGCTTGGTTGCGCCAGCAACCCAACATTCGATTCGGCGACCATCACGCAACACTGAAACGATTAGTAACACTAACATCACCTATTTTTGCTGGCAAAACTGTGCAGAAAATCCACGATAGGGAAGGCAACTGTGCAGCCGTGAGGACTCCGTTTGATAGTCGATGTAAAAATAAAGTAATGATGTTTTAAACATCGTCAGTCGCTCTCTCCATTGTGACTTTTCTGCACAGAATCATCGAAAATTTCATTGAAGTTTACAACCTCTTGGCGATGTTTCGTTGGCTTTTTCGGCGCCCGCTTGGCACCCCATAGTATACGTGCCTTACGTCTGTGCAGCCGAAAGTAGTTGTTTTGTTCGTGATTGATAATAGTGATATTAAAAAGAATGTTACATTCTTCATGCGTACTCAAAGGGGTGTAAATTCTGCACAGTTTCGCATCATACTACACAGATACGTTCAATCTAGGCGAACAATTCCGACCATACGTTGTAAAGCCTTAATGAACACTTCCGTTTGTTTGGGCGTTAGCACGATTTCGCCCCATGTAGTCCACTCTAAGGGATGCTTTTCAAAATATTCTAAATCTTCAACATGTCTATCTTTCGTTGAACCTAAGAACACGATTTCAATCTCTGGCTCGCCCGTTTTTTGTCTTTCCGTTCGTTTAATCAGTAACTTCGGACTTTCGCCACTTTCGATAGTTTGGTTGACTTCTTTCATTAATTCGGGTAAGTAAACCCGTATTGCTTCCACATTAGCAAATTCTTTCTTTGACGCTCTTTCAACTCTAAGGTATGCGTCTGGAAACATAGAAATGCCGAAGATTTTTGCTAGAACGTATTTGAATTGTTCATGTGAAAGCGGTATCCTCATTTTATGTCGCCCCTTTTAAACCGTCTTGCGTTTAATCCGTAAAAGATTGCCTTCACCGTCAATGCGGGCTTCAATAACGTCACAAGCCATGTTTCGACATCGATAAACGTTGTCCCGTACATGTTTCAACGTTTTAAAACACGACGGACAAAACATTGCATCGACAGTTTCGACTTCAAGCGCCATACGTGGGTTTTGGCTTTCGTCGTAAACAAGCGCCACATTCTTAATCATTCTACGCTGCTTACGCATTTTGTGTCGCCTTTGTCGTTATTGAACCAAACGTGCGAAACGAACGAAACGAACGGAAACGGTAGGAGTGATAAAACCCGTTTCCGTTCGTTTCTGTTGCCCTACATGCACCAGACGAATTAAGCACGCTAAACTACTCTCCATTTAAGTTGAACTTGGAACGTGTGGGTGTGTCCGTCAGAGGATGTTACGGGATACTCAAATTCATAGTTGTTCCATTTTTCATACAGTTCTTGAACGAAACTCCTTATATCTTTTCTAGGATCAACGTCAAAGTTTTCGTGAACATGATTAAGCATCCACTCAAGCAATTCATTCGACGTTGTTTCAACCCGCCACTTAACACGCCCTTCTTTATCATATTCAACATACCTAACTTTTTGTGCCCACTTCAAAACATCTTTTCCGTCAACTATTAAATATAATCGAGTACGGATTAGGTCGGCGCCAAGTTGATTGATTTCGTTGATTTCCTTAGCCACAGCTTCATTATAAATTCTCAACTTTTTGGCATTTTCGGCGTCTATTCTTGTGCGTATACGAGAAAGTGCCTCGCCATTATCGCCAACATCAACTATGTTTTTCTCGCATAGCTGTGCAATTATGGGTTGCAAACTCTCTAAAAAGAAGTTTCTATCATCTTGATTTTGAATGGGCGCAAATAGTCGGGGCATTGCGAGGTTTGGTTTTTCTATTTCGATTTTGACCACGCTTTCACTCCTCATCTACGACTAAGTCGGACGACACTTACACTATGAGAGAAGGGGTAAGTGTCACAAGCTTCGTAAAATACCCCTTCCCTTCGCAGCTTTTGCACGTCCAACTCGCTTGGTCGTCGTTCAAAGTCACCATACTCCATTAACGCATACACCGACACAACCATTTTAGGGTAACCGAAAACCGTAAGGTTGGCGGAGGGTTTCTGGGCGGTTTCTCTGGACTGGTGTAAACTCTCGATATAATGGGTTGCTCCTTTAGGGGGCGAGAGACGCTAAGGTCATCTCGAATCCCGAAAGCGGGCGTTACACGCTTGGGATAAGTCGCTAGGCTTTGGCATTTGGCGAAGAAAATCGTTAACCTCACGGATAACGACTTTAAAACTTTGCCTCTAGCCGCAACCCTTTGACAATACGTGCGTTCCCGCTTTTTTCGGTCGAGAGTATTCATTTATTAAACACGCCACAACAACTTGACTTGAAATGTATGGTCTTCGCCATTAGCGTTCGTTATGAGACGTGGAAATGCATATCCATTGAACTTGTCGTAGATTTCTTTGGTGAAACCACGAACGTCCCTGAGCGGGTTGCAATCGAAATACTGCTGAACGCCATTCAGTAACCAGTCGCACAACTCGTTCAAAGTTGTTTTAACCGACCATTTAACACCTTCACGGGTTTTCTTTATATAACGAACCTTTTTTGACCATTTATGAACTTCAACACCATCGATTAAGCCGTAAAGCCTAGAACGAATGATTTCGGCGCCAGCTTCATTAATTTGTTTTTGAGTTTCAGTTAACCTTTTCATCATCTCCTCTCTCTCCTGCTCTTGACGCTTTTTTTGGACATCCCGAAGTTCTTTTTGGAGTTCAATGGCTTGCTCTCGGCTGAACGGTCGATTGCCATGCACATATTGCCACAAAGCCAAAAGTTGCAAATCGATTATCAAGCGATTTCGGTCGTCACTTGAACCCGAAACGTCGGTTAAAAGAAATGAAGGAACCTCTCGAATCTTGCCCATATTTGTCACGCTTTAGACTTTAGAACTTTTGTTTCGAAAATTTCTCTAGCCAATCGCAGTAGCTCTTTGTACTTCCTATACACCCCCTCGAAATCGCTTCCGTACATACTTGTTTTGCCACTCCAATCGAAAACTTCTTGGAGATAGTTGACCACGATTCCACTCCTCACTATGAACTAAGCCACTTAACCATTGGTTGCCTCAATCTTCGACAAGCTTTTCGCTGATTTCAAGGAGCAAATCAGCAATCTGTATAGATGCGTTTCTTAATGGCACTAACTCGGCGTCCGAACCATCAAGGCTCATAATTTTATACCATTCAACAAATCTTCTCAAAAATGAGACAAAAACCTCGAACGTCACGGTTGGTTTCTCATTTAAAGTTTTGAGTTCATCAACTAGTCTGTTAGCGTCGGCAAGTTGTGTTTGCGCTACGTGTTTTTCTTCGAAATGCACTTCTATAAACACCTTACACTTTATATGTGATTGTGGTCGTGTTTTTTAAGGTTTCTTTGCTGTTTAATCAGATAAAGCCCAAAATCAGCCCGTTTTCGTTTATTTGTCTTAATTTTTCTCAGGTAAATAGCATTTAGTGCAAAAAAATTAACGCCATGTTAAAAATGAACAATTTCATTAAAATTTTAGAACTATTCAGATTTCTTTTAGATATATACTCGCTAATAGCTGTCGATTCGCTCTGATTCTTTTAGACGGTTTATCGATGCGCTTGCGTGTCAAGACTGTGGAGAGGCAATAAAACATTTCATTTTTTCGATGCCAAACTCTTTTTCATCTTCTTTTTCACTTTTTGCACTAATTCCTAAATCTTCAAGGAGATTTTTTCCAGCTTTAACGAAAGTTTCCCATTTTCTATGTCATTGAAAAAGTCCTTTAGTTCGATTACGTCTTCGTCTGTAATTTTTCTTCCTTCGACAATTGCTATGTCAACACGAACGGTCTTTTCATCTTGACAGAACCAGAATCTATACTTTTCAGTTTCGAAGTCAGCCATAGTTATCAAAAAAATTATGACCGTTCCCTATGTAATTTAACATTTGCTGATTACCGCATCTTCTCAAAGAACTTTTTTAATTCTAAAATCGTCAATCCATCCGTTGTGCTAATTTGCCGATATGATTGGCGTAAAAGCATTTGGTTGACAAGAAGAGGCTATCAAGTGCAAAAACGACAAAAGCCTAAACCTTCTTAACAACTACTTTGTTGTCTTCGAGAGATTCGCTCTTTTCGTAATACTTCTCTAAGGCTTCGGTCACGATTTCGATGATGCCTCTAAACCTTTTTAGTCTCTCATGTTTTTCACTTCGCAATTCTGATTAGTTCTTTCGGTTCTGCTATAACTTTACCACACTTTTTACATTTTGAGATTTCTAACGGTTCATACATCGGAATCATGACCTTAACCTTTAGGCTCTGGAGAAGAGTGCTCTAGGAAAATCTTGTTTGCCGAAGCTCTATTCCAATAACCGCAACTAGAACATTTCAGTCTTAGGTGTTTGGTCATTCCAGTTTACACCACCCTTTGAACATACCTTTAATTTTATCCAATTCAAATCCATACCATTTTATCACCTCTTTACATGCCCTCCGTTTAGCGACTAAGAAAATTTCAACGGATGAATTTTGAACAAAAATTTGAAGGATATTCCGCTTCGTTAAAAAAGAGGGCGATTACACTAGTTCAATCAATTTTTATAGGCGCATTACTCGAATCCGTTACCGAAATTGAGAAGCGCCTTGAAAATATTGAGAAGAAACTAGAAAAGAACCGACCTATAGACAACTATTAGCCGACTTACGGATTTTCTAAAACGAAAAGGAGACCTACTGGATTCGCCCGAAACGTTTAAGTCGAAAATCCGTCCTAGTGAATTTTGGGATAGCGTAACGGAGCACGGATTTTGGAAGCGAAAGTTTCCCTAATCTGAGCACTTAGCAACCGTTACGTTATCCCCAATTGCTTCGATTTTACGAATTTTAAAGCCTAACCATTTATAAGCGTGTCATGACTAAGTTGTTAGTGCTAAGTGCTCGGAAAAAGGGGAAAAGCATGACATCATCACAATTAGAAAGGAATGTCACTGAGAAACTTAGCAAGCCCTTCATTTATTACGCACAAAGTTGCGGAAGGGTATTCAAAAAACAAGGTGGTTAATAGCAATGAAAACGAAATGCGTCAATTGCGGTGAACCAATGCTAAAATTGATTAGCAAAGAAGGCTTAGTGATATGGATATGCGGAAAGGTCAAAATTCATAGGTTTGGCGAAATATGGCAAGGTGGAGCGATGTTTTGCGAGAAACCACAACAAAAAGAGGCGATTACGGTTGCCAACAAGTGAACAAAAACGTAACGAAAAGTTTCATGCTCCAAATAGGATTGTCGTAGAGGGAGAAGCCGTTTTATTCAGCTTTTGCTAGTATTAAGAGGGTGCCTATTGCTATTATTATGAAGCTGCCGGCTATGAAGATGCTGGAAAAGGGTGCAACTATGTCTCCGGGTGGATTATTGTACGTAATATAGGCGGTTATCGCTCCAATCAGGACAAGTATCAACCCGAAAAACTTCTCGGCAATTGCTAACCCTATGGGTTTCTCCTCGCTCATTTGGCACCCTCCTAAGGTTTACTTCTACATTCCTTAGGTTTATTTTAAGTTATTCGTCAAAGCGCTACGACGCCAGTACAGATCAGTTTGTCTCTTTCAGTTTCGCTGGCAAATACTCGTCAACGATGTATGTTAAGCCGTATCTGCTGAAGGCTTCTTGCTCCGCCTTCTTCTTTATGCTCAAAAACTTCTTGATTTCCCTCTGCCAAAGTTCTCCCTTGTATCTTGGGTCCCTCTCAAGCTCGTGGAGGCGCTTAATATCCACTTCAGTCAGAGCGTCGCTGGGCAACTTATAATCCACAATGTCGGTGGCCCAAACCCCGCTCCACTTGGCGTCAGGGGTAGTTAGCTCTCTAAGGTGCGCCGCGTTCGCTGAACCCGAAATGATAACCATTGCGATGTGCATGCCCCATGGGTCGCCGTCGGTGAAAATGAAAACCGGAAGTTTCAGCTCTTTGTTCAGCCTGTGAATGAAGTGTCTAGTTGCGCGGGGCGCTTGACCCGCCGTAAGGATAAGGAGAGCATTAAATTTCTTGTGAACCCTCTCCTCGATAAATCTGGTGAACAATCCGCCCTTCTCTATGGCTATAACCTTATCTGCTTTTGTTTTAACGAACTCGGATGAAGTGAGGGCAGGACCAATCATAACCCCGTCAGGATGCGACATCAGATCTAACTGTTTTCCCTCGTAGCCAGGAACGGTGTATTCGATGGTGAGGTCACCGAAGATGGCTGAACGTTCCTCAGGGAAAACATTGAAGTCCTCCCGAGAGAAACCCGTAACAGTTTCAAGGTCTGTTATGATACTGTTGGATTCCGGCTGGTCTTTGAAGGGTATTTCATAGGCTTGCGCCGAGTAATACACGTCACGAAGAGTTGAAGTCTTTCGATTCCGCGCAAGCTCGCTGGCGAAGTAACCCGCCCAAACCACTTGAGTGAAAGGTCTAATGTGACGTATGTTTCGAGCGCTTCTCTGCACGGTTTTGTCGCCTAGAATATACTGGCGCAGTTCAGGGCTGTAAAAAATGTTTTCGATGGATCGGCTTGGCATCTTGATCCATGGAAAAACACCATTATCCATTTGGTTATAAAGCCTTGCACCAAGTCCTCTTAAGTTTTTTAAAACTTCTCTTCTTTTCTCCTTCGCCAAGCTTTCAATCTTCTTCTCCTTCAAATTTCTTCACACTCCCTAATAACACTTCAATATTCGGCTCCTTTTCCTTTCCAGCCAAATCCGTAGAGAATCTGGCGATTTTGGGCAAATACTTAGAAAAAATGGTCAGTCGTCTCTTTTCCTTCTGAACATACTCTTTTTTGGTCAAAAATCTTTGTAGTTGACGGGCAACTTCACGAATACCATTTAAGATTTCCCCCTTAACTTCCGGCCTATCCGCAATAAATTCCTTGCCCACAGTCTTGTATGGAACCTTGGTGCTACACAAGTGGACCAAGATGGCGATAGGCATGTCAGGCGTAACCTTGTATCTCCGCCAGTTCATAGACTTGATAACCCTTACCGAAACGTCGCTAGCTTCATCGTATAGTAGCGGAATTCTGTTAGCGAATCGATAAACTAGAATATCATCTTTCTTCGGTATTTCTCCGCCATAAGCTATCGCCGTTTCCACAATGAATGGGTGTCCAGAGTATGTGGCGGGATTACGTTGAGAAACCGCAATGAACTCAGGCTTCAACTCTTTTAGAATCCCAGTCTTCAACAATTCTTCGCCCAACGGGGATAGGCAACTCGCGTCTGGAGGAAAAAAACCATTAAACTTCTTCATCATTCTCACGAGTTTCACGATTTCATGGGGCTTCAATTTCCTCGGATCTTTCCTTTCACTTATCCCAGCAAACTCCAGAAAGCTACGCGCTCTGTTCTCACTGACCCTATGGAAGTGCTTATGCATAAAGTCCAGCATATTTCGAAACTTCGTTACACATACAAGGCGTTGAATTGTTTCCACATCCACTCCATAGGGGTGCGGCAGCGTTTCTTTTGGTGGAGGCGGCATTTTTGTAGTGGCTCGAGTGAACACGTAGAGACGTCCTCTAGGGTCAACGAAAGTGATGTTCGCATAGGGTGTCACTAACGCTGTCTGTTTCAAATACTCCAGTATCTTAGGCATAGCTCGGAAGTAGTCTCCTTCCAGAGAAAATTCAACGATGGTTCCACGCCATTGCTTCTTGTTTCTGTGGATTTTGCGATCTAGAATGATGGGGCGATTTCTTTGAATGTCTATTGTTAGCTTATACTCGTATGTCTTGGATGTGCCCGTACTTGATTTGACCTTGACGGGTTTATGGGTGGTGATTTGTCCATAAAGGATAGCCATTGTTCCTCCAAGTCCAAACGTCCCTCGAGTTTGCTTAAGCTTATACTTCGAGCCAAACAAAACCTGGCCGAACGCCGACGGTATATGGCGAGCCGGGACTCCGGATCCGTTGTCTCCAATCCTTAAAGTATAAACGCCAGTCTCTAACCCTGTCTCCTCCGCATCCTCTTGGGACAGTCGAATGTAAATTTGTGGAGGCGAACTCGCTACGTCAGCGGCATCGAGGGAGTTTTCCACAAGTTCCCTTATGGATGAGAAAATTGCCCTAGACGGGCTGGTGAAGCCTGCTATGTCTCGGTTGCGATAAAAGAAGTCTGCAGGGCTTATCTCCTCGAAGGTCACCATGCCCAGTCGCCTTCTCTTAATACTAAGTTGTATGGCGGAATGCTTTGTTTTGCTTTTCTGTAGTCTTTACTGTGTTTTCTATTGGAGACTCTGTTCGAAAACGGTTGTATAGTAAGTAGCAACATAACAGTTTCATTCTTATTTTAGCATGGGATATATTTCAATGTTGCTTTAAATTTTGAAATTTTTCTTTGATGTTAGATGTCACCATGTTTTGGCTTTCACTTTCACAGCTCTTTATTCGGAGTTTCCCACAGCTCCATCTTCTTTTTCTTGAATTTTTCCCTTTTTCTGTGCAGAAATCGGTAAACCGTTTGGTGTAGACTCCCCCTAATCAGCATCAGAACAGCCTCTTTCGCCACATCAGCTTTCTCTACGTTTCCAATAATCGAAACAGTGTGTCCATAAACAGAGACGCTGGTGTCAGTTAATTCTTCGATGAGCCTTCTGGTTTTTCCCTCCTTTCCTATAATTCTGCCTTTCAGCCTCTTCATTTCAGACTGAGACCTTCCAACTTTCTCCCGAAGGTCAATGACCTCTAATACAGACTCATCATCTTTGAGCAGTCTAAACGCATGTTCAGGTGAAAAGCCTCTGCCGATGGCCGTGATCACCTCCCTTGCTCTGAAGAGGACCGTTGGGTCTTGGACTGTGGGCATCAGTATTATTTTGATGTCGCCACTTTGGCTATCTATTCGAAGTTCCACAGAAAGCTTCTTCTCTATGCTTGCTTTTACGCGGCCGTCGGGGCCTATGAGAGCTCCTATTCGGTCTCGTGGAACTTTGACGAAGGCGCTAGCTCTTTCCACTTGTAACCCTCTTGTACATTTCCTCTACAGACAGTAAGTCTACATTCAGCTTCTTAAAGTATCGATGCAGGTTTTCTAAGTCTCTTCGCAGAAATTGATCAGCCAGGGGATGTTCAAGGGGTACACCCTGTGAGACATCAAAGAGCACTGGCTGGTCATTCCACATCATGATGTTATACTCGCTTAGGTCTGCGTGCACCAGCCTTGCTTTTCGATAAAGCCTCCTCAGATGCGTTAGCAACTGTCTGTAAACTCGTTTGGGGTTCTTAGGAGGAACTTCCTTCATGAGCGGCGCACTAACTCCATTCTCTCCAATAAACTCCATGATCAGTACGTTGTTGTCCGCGGCGATCGGCTTGGGAACCTTAACCCCAACTTCATATACACGCTGCAAGTTTTTGAACTCTTTCTGAGCCCAAGCATAAACCAAGGATCGCGTGTCTCGCCGAACATGGGCGAATCGTGGGTCGCCCTCAATGTAGGGGAACATGCCCTTCTTGAACTCGGCTGAAGTGGTGAGGTAGATTTTGATCGCGAGTTCTTTTCCGTCTGGATCTCTTCCCCAATAGATTCGAGCTTCCTTTCCAGCTTTTACAACTCCATAAATCTCGTCGATTATTCGCTTGTTTAAGAAGTTGTAGATGGTCATGAGGGTGTAGCGGTCAAAAACTTCTTCCATCACCGCTCGCTCAGAAGAGAAGTTTTTAATCAGTATCTTATCCCTTTTTTCTACTACCCGAAGTTTGTGTTCAAGCTTTTTTCTTTTGCGTTTTAGACGTAGGCGTTTTTCTTCTTTAGTCATAGCTGGGTCATCGTATATAGAGGGTATTGATGTTTAAAAGCGGTTTGTTGTGACAGTTCAGGTATTGCATGTTAGCCTCCCTACGGAATGGTTAGGTAGTTGTTCTTTCTGAGCCATTCGGCTTGAGCCTTTGTGTAACGCCATATGACGTCGCCGCGTTTGTCGGATTGAAAGTCCCATGGGGAAACAAGGACCACGTCTCCTTCCCTTACCCAAACCCTCCTTTTCATCTTACCCCTAATTCTACATAGCCGTTCATGACCGTCTTGGCACTTCACCAAAACTCTGTCAAATCCTAGAAGTTTCAAGGCTATACCAAGGACGTCGTTCGCAACTGGGAGTACCATATCTTTTATTTCTTCTTCGCTGATGACCTTCTTTTTCCCCAAAGGGAACACCTCAAAGTTTCCTTTGCAGCATGTTCGTTACATTTTGACGATCTGTGCGTGGGGAACCCCGGAAATTTTCAAAACCGAGTCAGGGTGAATCAGTCCTTTTTCTATGGCTTTCCTGACAACGCGGTGCCCAATCATGTTCACGATGGTGGATTGCTTCATGAGGTCGATGACTTCTTCCAAGGTCATTTTTGGCCCTTTGTAGAATTCTTCTCGCACCTCGAAGACGATTTTTCCATCCCTCAAAATCTTTCCTAAGAGTTCTGCGTCACAAGTTGCGAGAAGTACGTAACGACCCATTTTTCGTATGTTCGCGTAGACTTCCAATGTTTAGCACTTTTACACGGGTCTTATTGACGATTTTGCCCCACATGCTTCACATATTAAGAAGAAGAAACGTCTCTCTTTTACAATTTTCGTATCCGGTCGCTTGCAAACGGGGCATATGACAAATTCTTTGACGTATCTTTCGATCAGCCGCTCGAAGGTATCTCTGTCAAACTTTCCCTGAAAAATTGCTCTGTTTTTCTCCATGGTTGTAGCCGTCGCCATCTCTCCGGAGAGAAACTTTAGCACATGATGTGGTTCCCGATTTAGGGCTTCACAGATTTCTTTAAGGTTGGCAAGGATTGTTCGCATGCCTGTGACGGAGCTACGGGGCTTTGGAATTTCGAATCGTTCATGCTCAAGAATTTCTGAAGGAAGCTGTGAACGAGCGCGCTTCAGTAGTTCCTTGTAATCCACCTCTAATCCTCCATACCCGCAGGTCTTTTACCTCATCTACGTATTTTAATTTAAGGATTTGGGGTGGCGAAAAATTACATACGAAATGCGGATTATCGATTAAACCCTAAAGATGTGGTGGTTGCATTCTAAGATTCCAACCGAAATGCGGACAATACTCAATGACATTTGCAAGTTCTTTTAGTTTACCGCAATAAGCACTTTTGGACGAGGAACGGAAAATCCTTAAATCGCAAAGGAGAATGGAATAATGTTGGAGCTGAAGAGGGCCCGTAGCTCAGCACGGTTAGAGCGACAGGCTCATAATCTACGCCTAGAAGAGAAACCTGTTGGTCAAGGGTTCAAATCCCTTCGGGCCCACCACAAGACGGACCGTACACCTTCAAAGATCAATGGTAGTAGTTTCGTATAATGAATGTACATTATTTTACAATATTTGAAGTCTAATAACAGAAGAATGTTAAAAAGAGTATTTTCTTGGAAAAACCGTATTGCCCCCCGTTGCCATGATAGTAAATTAAGCTTATAATGAGGACGTAGGACAAAGATACACGCCTGCCCTAGAAATGTCTCTCTTAATAGTTTAAAGAAAACCGACAAAAAACATTTGAAACTGAAACCTAATTCATAATGAAAACTACACGAACCAAGCTTTTCGCCACAGAAGGGGGCTCTCTAAAATCTTATATTTAGAGGCTAAGCTCAATGCTTTACTTGCAAAATGGGTTGTGATAGGTTTCGAAATAATGGACAACCTGTACCCCCCAAAAACTAGGGATAAATCGAAAATCTCCTCACAGATGTTCATTAGCATTGAACGATTAATTTCATTCCCTTTGATCTCAACCGTAATGGGTCTCTGTGAGCCGGGAATCGGGTGAGGAGGACCGCTTGTTGCCAATAGTGCCGCGTTATCGTCGATCCGAACGTAGCTACCCCTCTTCACAACATAATCTGACCTTTTGTGGTCATACATTCGTGGCAAGACTGTTTTCTTTACGCTGACGCATACTACTTTAGATTGAAAAGCATCAATGATAGGCTGAATTTCAATATCAGTCCACATTTCCCCGTCTTTATGAAGAATAGTCTTGCTTGGAGGTTTCCCTATTTCTTTCGCATAAATGTCTTGGGCTTCGCGAATTCGATCGACAAGTCTCCTCGAGTACTCATCTTTGTCAATGAACTCGGTCCAGCCACCTAACCACAAACCAAAGGAATCGAATATCTGCATGGACATACATCTCGTATCTCTTCTGGTTACCATGGCCAAGCCAATAAAACATGTGTTAGAACTTACCGGACGACCAATAACCCAGGGTATTCCGCCAACTTTATAATATATAGTAAGCGCCATATTCTTTAAATAGCTGGCGTATTTGCTAGGGGTCATTCGTGGACCAAGTTTGTCCTCCAGAATAAATTGTGAAAGCACTCCTTTTCGGGTTAGTTTCTGCTTAAACGGTCCATAATGCCTTATCTTATGATCTCCCATTCTACGACAGGGGACAAGAATTATATCTGGCTGTTGTCTTTGGTCAAGTTCCTTTATCTCACTTATATTTGAAAGTAACAGATCCTCTGAAAATTTTGATATCTCAAGTCTAAATATTTTTTTCATACCTACGAAATGCGACCCCCCTCTTGTAAAACCATTAACAAGATCGTTGTAGAACCTTTTGACGTCTTCCAAAGTCAATTTATGCGACAAGTTGAGTATCATCATCCGCAAAGAATCAAACTTTCTTCGATCTTTGCCATCCAAATCATATGGCCCGTTCCTTTTAAGTCCGCTGAACGGCTCGTAGCTGCAAGCTTGATTTCCAAATTTCAGAGGGGGTTCCTCGAAACATGCAAAGCTCTCCCAAGGTCTGTTGTTGGAACCAGCTTCTGCGAATGATCTTGTAAGTTCGAGTTGATGCAAACGACCAATGGTTAAGTCGTCAACGTAAGCAGCAAAGTTCTCAGTGAGTTTCCAGCGTCTATCTAATGATGGTTGAATATACTTCATAACAAGTAATCTCTGCCATTTGTGAACTTTATGTAACTTTAGTTCTTCTCTAAGACGTTCGATAGGATATTCCAAGAACTCATTACTGTGCTCTTTCTCTACAAGGGCGATAGGAGGACGATCGGCGATGATGTCGGCTATTCTACCATGAAATTTGCATCGCTTTTTACGATATTCTCTGAGGTCACCAATAGACGCAGCTAGAGGGCTTTTGTTAAAGTCGAGCTGAACTAATTTTCTCCTTCTACCTGCACCCTTGAGCCAACAGTCGCTTGACGGATTTTTTCTGTGTGGGCACTCTATTATTGGACAAGCATCGATGATAAAATCGCCCTCGAATAGTAGTTTAATCATTTTCTGCTCGACTTTTTTCTGTAAGTGACCTTCGATCAAATCTCTTAGGTTTTTCTTTGGCATGAATTTGAACTTCGGATCGATCATAATTGCGCAGGACCCGTCCTCATAAACATATGGTCGGTAAACGAATCCGGGATAGACTTCCATGAACGCCGTGCGAAGTTCCTTCGAAAGGGTAAATGACCAATGGTAAGCAAATCCATATCTTTCTACAAACCAGCCGTTCTGGATTTGCTTTTTTGCGATGGCATTTGCGACGAGTCGTCGGATTATCTCACGATGGTCGCTATCTGTTGGAACAAGGGTTTTCTTTCCATCGAGCTTCCAACTAAACGAAAAATCCCTCGTTCCTCCGCAGATTTCCCTAGGCAGATCTCCTGGGTCAAAGGGGACGCAATACATGCTATACAAAAACTGAGCAACAGCTGAATTATTTCCAACTCGAATATCGAGGTCTTTTAAAGCGTTGCCGATTGACACATTTATCTTTTCTTTATCTATTTCTTCACCAGAAGTATACATGTATGCTTGGAGACCATTGGCGAAAGGCTTACCCTCATATTCAAACATGTTAATATAAAGCGTCACGTAATCAACCTCATTAAATTGGGTACGAATCCGGCGGAGGCGTTTCGACTTCTGAACCACGCCAATGTTTTCTGACAACTCTTTTTATGTAGTATAAAACTGCCTGAGTCATCCCTCTCGCCGCCTCGTACCATTCCTCGCCTTGTTCAAAGTCATCTAAAAAGCCTTTCTCATAATTTTGGTTGTCAGGATAGAGAATCACTTTTACGCTAAAGTGGCCGCTTTTTCGTATTTCAATCTCCGATCTTAAATTGTCATCATCATCTTTCAATTCAAGGCAAAATCTTTCTTTAGTTCCCAAAAACTTTCTTCTAAATAAAGCAAGTTTTGCTAATTCTTCTCCTAACAAGTGAGGATCGAACCTGTCTGCCTTTATTCGTCCATTTACTTCCCCAACGAAGCCCGTTCTTCCCTGTTTTTGAGGTCCGCTTACTCTATGGGCAATCTCCCTATACATCGTTAGCAAGCTGTAACCATTGGCCGTAATCGTATATTCACCGTCCCAAGTTTGATTGATTAATCCATTTTGTCTCAACATACGTAGATCATAAGACAATTTCTGAGAACTATAGTCAATGTCTTTCGCCTCTGACTGGACTTCTCTAAGGATATCCCGGAATTTCGTTTTGCCTTCCGTAAATTTGCTAAGTGCCTGCAAAATGGCTACACGCTTTGTGGATACGCTCGGCTTTTTGCTGAACACAGCCGAGAAAATTTTGTAGGCACACTCCTTACCATAATTATTAGACATAGAGCTAGTCTTTGTTCCTTTAATGTATTAAAGTTTTTTTTGCAATATTCGTGATCAACTCAAAGCCTTTTGTATAGTAAACTATTTTTAGGTTTTGTTACTATATATAGAAAATACGGGATAAAATAAATTGTAAAAGTGAACTTCATGTCAACTCACGTTTGCGCCCC
>LIHK01000001.1 GCA_001399795.1 Candidatus Bathyarchaeota archaeon BA2
GCTAAAGAGACGGACAAACGCAGAATCGTTCCGCTGCCGCTCTTCTGGCTACCATCGATTTCCAACATTTTAGTCTATTGAATAAGGTTTTTCCGATTTATTAAGTTATTTTAGGCTATGGTGGATTAGGATAAAACAAATGAGGGACCAGATAAAATAATTAGATGTGGAGGTATATTGATGAGTGAAGGGAAGTTGAACATCGAAGAATTGTCTCGCAGAATCGATCAGCTTCTTAACGTCTTGAACATGATTTCCAAAGACCTTGCTGAAATTTCGAAATCTCTTAAGGCGGTTGGCACTCTAACCGCTGCTCCAGCTGTTCCTATTCCTGTTGCCCCTAAGGAAGGAATGCGAAATGTTGAAGATGTTAGGGTGTTGTTTCCCTCGGATTTGGAGGAGATGTTGACCTTTGAGGAGAGTGGAGATTACATTGTGATAAGGCCGCGTAGATTCTTGGGGTCTGACAATTTCGCGAAGATTGCGTCCATTGTTCGTGGCGTGGGTGGAGAATACATCAGCGCTGGTAAGCAGTCTCATTTCAAGGTTCCTAGAGAGATGGAGTGAGCAGATAGAAAGTAACAGTTTCTCAGTGGCCGCATTCCTTCAATGTATACTATAAAGTATGCGGTCTGCAGATTGGCGAGTTATCGGTTCAATGGGTATTATCCTCGGTGTTCTATTAATTGTAGGTGGTTTTATAGCGTATTTCTATGAAGAACAACGATGGATATTCGTCGTTGCACCTTATCGAGATATGGCGGTTCCATTGTTTATAGCTGGGATAGCTCTGCTTGTTGTGGGTTACGTAAGTAATACACGAGCTGAAGAAGAGAAGCAACTTGAGGTTGAACGCGCACGCGCTATACAGCCCACAGCGATTTTTTGTCCACAATGTGGATTTGCGTTACCTCAGAATGCCCAATTTTGTCCGCACTGCGGAAAGGCGCTGAATTGAAAGATACTATAAAACATGAGCATTCATCACAAATGTTAAGTTTAAAGTGACCGTTATAACTAATTCATGAGGAGAATTTGATATGTCGCATAGAAAAATGAGGTTGTTCGTTCCCCTAATTCTTGCAACTCTGTTGGTAACAATGATAGGTTATGCCAAAGCAGGAACAGAAACTTTCACAGTTCCACCATGGCAGGAGGTTGTAAGGACGGTAGGGTTGAGTGAAGGAGACAAAGTTTCGGGGGAGTATAACTGTTTCTGGAGGAGGTAATGACATAGATTTCTACATCACAGACCCCAATGGAAATACTATTTTACGCTATGATAGAGCAACACAAACGAGTTTTTCTTTTACAGCTTCAACCACTGGAACTTACACCATGCACTTCGATAATTCATTCTCGATAATATCAAGCAAGAGTGTGACATTAAGCTATTCAATAAGTAAAGCAATATTCGGTCTAGCTCCAGAACTCTTCTACCTTCTGGTCATCATCATAGTGAATTGTTATCGTAGCTATAATAGTTGCTTTTGCACTCAAAAGGAGAAAACCAGCTACTTAACCCAATAGTGATATTAGTAGGGAGTCATCGCTATTACCCCTGCGCGCACGCGATTAAGCCTTTAAACCTCTTACCAGTAAATTTTTCTTCAAAATACCAGCAGGTTCTTTCCGTCTAATCCAGTAGAAAAATTGGGGGCTTTATCCACATAAATACGACGGTATTCTAATTATAATTAAAAATAGCGTTTACACTCGAGAACAATCATGTTACGCTAGTATCCGTAACGTATCCTAAAACCTCTGAACTCTCCAGCGTAGTTTTCCCAACGAACATCCACCTTCATCACTCTAGCGCCGGGAGGACCTCTTCGACAAAAATCAATCAATTTTTCCACATCCTCCTTCTCTCCCTCAAAAACGGCTTCCACCCTCCCATCCGCTGTGTTTCGAACCCAACCGGAAACATTTCTTCTGTTCGCCTCATATTGGGTCTCAGACCTAAAGAAAACGCCCTGAACCCTACCGCTCACAAAGACATGGACCCTAACCTTCAATAGCTCTCTTACCCTCATGTTTTCGTTTTCGAGTTCGCCCTAAACCATTACATAGGATTAAATGTGTTTAGATAAAGATTTTAGAGGGGGGAACGGATACGCGGAACGTTTTGGTTAGGGTGCTTTCCTAAACCTGATGGCTTGACCCGACAACTCAAGCTCGTAGATTTGGTTCACGTCAAAGTCGATGCCAAGCTCTTCGTACTCTCGTTCCGTTAGAAACAGAATCACTTTGGGTAGCGCCAACTGGGTTCGCGGTGTAAGCATGGGAAGTTGCTGCTGCAACGCTTTAATAACATCCTGAGCCATCCTTGCCTCCTCTGTCGACGGTCTAACCGCAAACCTCGGAATCACACGATCCTCGATCAACTCTATACGCTTACCAAGGTTTCCCTCAGGATCCTGTATGGACTCAATTTTCTGAACCCTAACGCGTGTCATAGTGATCATTCCAGCTACTATTTACTGGATATTCGAAGCTTTATGCGTTTCTTGAAACTGAGCCTCCATCACTCCATCTCGATGGTCGCAGGCGGCTTCGGCGTAACGTCGTAGTAAACACTCGAAACGTTTGGGCAGGCCTCAAGAATTTTTTGCGCAGTTTCCCTCAAGGTTGTCCAAGGGATTTCGGCTACGCTGGCGGTTAAGAAGTCGCGCGTTTGGATCGCCCTCAAGGTGATCACATAAGATAGCTCCTGTGGTTTTTCTTGAATGGCATACAAGATTCTGGTCAAAGGCGGATTTTCAGTGATGACTCTAGTTTGGAGAGCGACAAGGCTTTTGACTGTTGCCTGATGGATGCGACCGTTTGCCGTTTGAGCTTTGATGGCAGCTATGTCTCCGTAGTGTCGCTCACCCCTCTTTACGCCAGTTGCCTTGTCTTGAAACACTTTTACAGTGATGTTTCTTGTTGGAACGTTAAGGTAACGCGCTACAATTTCTTGTATGTGCAGGATGCAAGGGTGCTGAGATCTTTCTATGTTATCTATGATTGCTGCAAAATACTGGCTTGGACCGTGCTTAGAAAAGTTTTCCTCGGCTATAGCTGTGGCTTTTTTAAGCGACTCCAACTTATCAATCCTAATTTCTCCCACAGCTCGCACCGAGAGACCTGGTCCTGGAAATGGTTGGCGTTCAGAAATCTCTTTTGGAATCCCCAAGTATCTAGCTACTTCTCTCACCTGCCCCTTGTAAAGCGATGCAACAGGTTCGATAACTTGAAACCCGTAGCGTTCAGTGGGCGTTATTCCTATCTGGGAGAGGACGTTATGCTGGGTTTTTATGCCTCCCGTTGTTTCAACGATGTCCGCTTGGATAGTTCCCTGCACAAGAAATCGGTAGCCCTCCTTTTTAGCGGTCTCACTTAAGGTTTTGTAAAAGTTTTCCCTGAACTTTTTACGCTTCTCCTCTGCGTCGCGCAACCCCTTCAGCTCCTTTAAGAAGCGCTGTTGAACCTTCAATACTTTTATCGGCAAGTTTAGGGGAGGCTGAGACAGGAGTTGAGCCACTCTCTCGGGTTCTCCATCTCTCATGAAGGCGTCGTCAAGCATCACGCAGAGAAGGTTTTCTCCAATAGCGCGGTGGGTAAGCGCAGCGCAAGTTGTGCTGTCTACGCCTCCTGAAACCGCGATGAGAGCTCGCTCGCTCCCAACCGCCCTCTTAATCTCTTCAACCTGCTTGTTCACAAATTCTTCAGGGTTGAACTTCTCCAATCTAGGGACTCCATCAGATTAGTTGGTGTGCCATTTCCTTGGTTATATACTTGCCAATTCGGGGCATTCTATTTATCCCCGTAACTTTGGATATAACGCCGGCTGGAACCGGGACGGCGAGTACACGTAAATTCTTGAACCTAATAAACGTCGCTTTTGTCTTTCCCTGCAGGAAATCCATGTATTCTTCATAGGATTCTAACAAAGATTCGTGGCCATAAGTTTTCCAGAGGTCGTCGGTATCTCCAGTGATCCGCTCAATAAAATCGCCAACGCCCCGAATTTCCTTGTGCGGGTATGTTACATAAAAAAGGAGTAGTTTCGCCTTCTTCGGACCAACCAAACCTCTACGAACAAAGGTATGCACTTTTTTGCCAGCCCTATTTTTGTCACAGAGTCTATTCCAATATTTTTCGATGTTCAATAGAACGTATGCGTACCGTTCCAGCACCAGTCACACCCAGCCTAAGGTCAACGCATAACATTTATGACGTTTTCCTTATAAAATAGCGAATAGCAGCTTTAAGGTTCTTTTAAATTCCCACTGAAATTTTTTCTATACTTCTCTAAAAATCAGTGGATGGCAAAGGATTTTTTGTTAAATTTCTTAAAAGATTTCTTTCCCTTGACATTTAAGAAAAGCTTCTCAACCATTCTTCTGACACATTAAAGTTTTTGTGTTGTGAACATGCTTACATTTAAGTTAGATGCGTTGGTGAATCGCTGGGGGTACACGTGAAACCAGAAGAGTTGAAGAACGTGGCTACTATGTTGCGTGAGTTGGGACTGAGTTGTGAGGAGACCCTTGACGCCATGAGGGGAGTTGCAAAGGATTCGCACTTTGTTAGACGCTTATGGAAAGACGGCGACAAGCCAAAATTTATCAAGATAGGCTTAACCTTAATAGCCTTTCCGGAGCCCACCCCAATAAGCGAAACTTTGGGTGCCTGTGTGTTATCTTTAGGGTTGATTGAGTCTAGAATGAAGCGGTCAGCACTGCACATAGAAGACGTATACAACATTTTTCACGATGTAATTGGAAACTTACAAACAATTAAACTCGAACTGATTTAGCAAAATTACATTCTTTGAATGAGATGGCTGAGAAGATTATTGGTAGAAAATCATAGGAGCGAAAGTGAGATTTTTCTATCTCTTTCGAAGGGAAAGAATGGAACCCAAAGAAGAATCAGTGGCTAGCCTTGCTTTATATTTGTTCGATGTATCATATGTGCAATCTGTTTTGCAGTCTCTGTTAGCAACTAATATTTGCCATGAAAAATGCTTTCATCAAGAAATGCCCGTATTAGCCATGAATTGGCTAAAGGGGAAAGAATTTGAAGGTTTTTCGTGCTTCTTTTAAGGGCGCGAAGCGCCATGTACGTTTAGTCAAACGTTTGGTTTAGTAAATTCTATTAAGGCTATAGTTACATAATACCTCTATAACATGTTAAGGGTTAGGTGAAACACCTATGAAACTTGTAACGGTTCTGCTTCCCGAAGCCTATTTAGAGGGGCTTGACGAGCTCGTAAGGTCAGGAATGTACCCAAGTCGAAGCTCAGCCATTCGGGCGGCTGTTAGAGACCTGCTGAAGAGAGAAGTATGGCCTAAGCGTGAATAGTGGGAAGCTTTTTAACTTTGAGCCTCTATCCATATTTTTGGCGGTCTGCCTGTGAAGAAGCCCGTTGCTAGGGAACTTCAGATGACCAACGGACGGACAACTGAGGTTAGCCGCCAATTATAATTGCACAATTGCCTCATCAGGAGAGACTTTGTATTTCAGCTAGAACCAACTATGCTATTCTTTCGTACACCGCCGGACAATATCTCTAATGAATTTAGCGTTTTCAGCAGGGTTTTCAGCAAGGGTTATGGTTCTCCCAACAACGAGATAACGCGCTCCAGCCTTAACAACAGGCTCTACTTTTCCACCTTGAATGCCGATGCCTGGCGAATAGATGGGAACACGATCTCCCAAAATTTCATGCACCTCCCTTATCTTCTCTGGGTAGGTGGCGCCGACAATCACCCCATCAGCATTCCAAGTTAACGCTTTTTCAGCAAAGGCAACGTATTGAGGCTTCAGCTGACTAGTCTTGGGGTCGTGTATTTTTTGGCCGTATCCTTCATTGGTAGCCTTATGGCTCATGTAAACGAGGAGAATGACTCCTCGGTGCATCTTGTTGGCAACTTCGAAAACTGGCTGAAGTCCCTCCTCCCATCCCACAAAGGGATTGGCTGTCAGGGCATCGAATCCAGCTTTGTAATAGTATTCTGCAATAATTCGGTTGGTGTGTCCAACATCGTTGATCTTGCAGTCCATTATGGTTGGTAGTCCCAAATCTTGGGCTGAACTTAGTATTTTTTGGACACCGTTGAACAAGCCTAGGGGAAGAACCAGTTGACGATTTATCTTAACCGCACAAATGTATGGATGCGTCGCCTCCAGTATTTCGATGCTTCGAGACAAGAGGCGGTTAGGCTGATCCACGGGAAGGTCTAGAGCTAAAACTATGTTCGAGCCTGTCTTCTTTGCGGATTGATTCATTCTGAGCTGAAATGACAAGTTTTCCCCTCGTTAGAATAATGAAAGGGAAAAGATAATATTACTAACGGTTTCTTAGAAATAAGCTAGCTCTTAAACCATTAATTTTTAGCATTTAACGGGATTCACTGTTGTTAATAGAGGTATGAAATGGTCGGAAGCCACAAGTCTAGTTGAAAACCGCGGCATTTTTTGGTCATAAATGTTGAATATAAGGTTGTTAATGCCAATTATTTTTTCATTTTCCACTGATTCAGAATGTATAATTTTGCTTCATAATCATTTTCTATCCACTTTTTACTATCTCCTCAAATGAGGAAGATTGGTTAAACCAGGTTGCCTAATGAAAAAATTCGCTGTTACCGTTTTCTTGTTGACAGTGTTTTTTTGAGGTCTGTTGTTGTTTTGCAGATAACTACGATTACACATATGAGCTTCTTGATAGTTCTGGCGGTTCCACGAATTATCGGTTAACCGTTTCAGTGACTTCCGCGTTATACGATTACTATCGCAGTAAAGATCATAATCTTTATGACCATGATTTCGCTAAGTTTGTGACTCCTAACTCTCTGAAACCTATAGCTGATGACCTTTGGGCGATTTACAGCGACGATGAGGATTTTGCCAATGGCGTGCTGATGATTGTTCATCAAATCCCATACAAGGAGAGTGGGCCTCAAAAATATCCTGTTGAAACCATCGTCGAAAATGGAGGCGATTGTGACTTGTTTTCTTTCATAGCGGCATCCGTAATGAAGGCTGGTGGATTAGATGTCGTATTGTTGCTTTATGAGGAGCAAAGTCACATGAACGTGGGTGTTCATTTATCAGAGGAACCAGAGGACGTGAGGTTCCAATATACTTATTCTCCTATAGAGTATGAGGGGAAGCAGTACTATATGGCTGAGTGTACGGGGGGTGACTGGAGGAATGGATGGAGGGTAGGTGAATGTCCGATCGAGCTGAAGGATGCCTCAGCACGTGTTATTACTCTCGAGAATTGTGAGCAATCGTCGCCTGGGCAAGTTTCATCAAGCTACGGAGTCTTAGCGTCATCTTCCTTATCCTTGTCGGTTTCTTCGGGATTCGTGATCTCTGGAAGGCCCGTTACAATTGGTGGTTCTCTTTCGCCTGCTCTGGCAGGAAAAAACGTCACGATATATATTCGTTCAAGTGTTTCTTCATGGAGTGTCCTGACAACGGTTGTAACTGATTTTGATGGGCGTTATTCTTTTACGTGGAGTCCTTCTTCGGCTGGTATGTACTATGTTAGGGCGGGTTGGTCTGGGGATGCGGATTATGCTGGTGCAGACAGCAATACATTTGTTCTTTCAGTTTTTTCCATGGAGTGGATACTGATGGGAATTGCAGTGATTGGTTCATTAGGTGTGCTTCTCGTTGTGGTTATAGCTACTCGGAGAAAAGTACCTGAAGAAACTGAGATTTTGGCAGGCACTGAAGTTTTTGAAGAGTATTGAGGCTTTTAAGCCAACCGTTTCCTTGAAAATTTATGTGAAAGAAATGATTGCATAAATAACAACCACAAGGATGGAACAAGCTTATGGACCTCAAAATTGATACTCAACTCAAAACCCGTTTTCCAGAATTAAAAGCTCTAACATGCAAGATTAACGGTGTAAAAGTGGAGAGGCAGAATGTTGAACTGGAGAAATTTAATGACGAAATAATGAAACACGTGAGAGAACGGTATAACCTAGAATCGCTAAAGGACGGATTAACTTTCAGAGCCTACAGAGACTTCTTTTGGAAGATTGGGATAGATCCCACTAAAATTCGGCCAGCAGCCGAGGCTTTGATCCGAAGGGTTCTAGGAGGAAGAACCATACCCCGCATAAACACCCTTGTCGACGCCTACAACCTAGCCTCCATAAAAACCGAAATAGCCCTTGCAGCCTTCGACGCGGACAAGCTGAAGGGTGAGCTTATCATGCGGTTTGCAGAAAATGGGGAGGAGTTTCTGGGAATAGGAATGGAAAAGCCTATGCTCCTTAAAGGAGGCGAGGTGGTTGTTTCTGATGGTGAAAAGCTGGTGGCCATATACCCTTACCGAGACGCTGACAGCACGAAGATAACCGAAAAAACGAAAAACGTTATGCTGTTGGTATGTGGGGTTCCACACATCAGAGAAGAAACTCTACAAAACGCTGCGCAAGTGGCATTAGAATATATCTTCTGCTTCTGCAACGGGGAAGGTAGAATGTAGTTTCTTTAGTCAGATAATTGTGAGTAAACTCGTTTAGGCCTCTAATGGTCAACTCCTTGGATCTCATTGATTAACTCTCTAAGTTCACTTGGTGTGTAGGCGCTCCGTCTTCCCTCTTGTGAAAAGGACTTCTTTATCCTCGCAAGAACTTTCTCCGCTACATTTTCAGGAATGTTTATACCCAGCTCTTTTTCAGCAATATACATGATGCCATGCCTCCCACAAAGTTCGTCTATGTACACTTTCCTTCTTTGGCCAACGAGTTCAGGTGGATAAGACTCATAGGTTACAGGGTTCACGAAAACCCCGTGTTGGTGTATCCCTGAACCGTGGGCCCAAGCGTTTTCGCCAGTCACTGGTTTGTTGGGAGGCATCTTTATTCCAGTAAGGCTTTCAACAAGTTTTGACAAGTCGGTTAACTTGCTCATGTCAAACTGGCTTATTCCAAATAGTACGTGTAATGCAGGAATAATTTCTTCTGTGGCAGCGATCCCTGCCCTTTCTCCAAGACCATTTACACACGTTGAAACCGTTGATGCTCCCGCTTCGACAGCAGCGATGGAATTTGCCAAAGCTAATCCCATATCATTGTGGCAATGTACCTCAATTGGAATGTCTAGAATGCTTTTCATTTCTTTTACAAGGTAGGCCATTCCCCTTGGGCTTATGCATCCTAGGGTGTCAACGATTCTGCTGTTTTGAAGGCTTTTTTCAAGAAGCCTAAATCTTTCTCTCTAGTGGAATCCTCTGCGCTGTATATGACAAATAGTCCATAATCATCCGCGTAACTGATGATGTCAGCCAACTTGTTCAAGTAATCTTCTTCGCTCATTCCTTTGAACTTATATTTTCTATGATAGTGAGAAACCGAAAAAGATACTACAATTCCATCAGCGCCCGTGTCAGCAACTACGTCTATGTCTCCGGGTATAGCCCTAGCAAAAGCAGATATCTGGGCGTCTAGATTCATGTTCACTAGAGCTTCGATGCATTTCCTTTGTTTTTCCGAGGCTGCTGGAAATCCGGATTCTATCTGTTGTATCCCCATTTCGTCCAATTTCTTAGCAATTTCCAGTTTATCCTCTATGCTGAAGAAGACACCGGGTGTTTGTTCTCCCTCTCTTAAAGTGCTGTCGTGTACAATATATTCGTCGATTGAGGGGGGATTAAAAGCGGCAAAGTTGTATGGACTTGGAAGGATTCCCTCCCTGCTTAACCTTCTTAAGGTCGTTTCTCCGAATTCGTCAAGGTATTTCTCTTTCAATTCTTCCAACCGTCCTCTCACGCGTACTCTGTTGAGTTGAGTTAGCATAGATACAAAACGTACAAATATATATGTTTTTTGTAAAACGATCCTCTAGTTAAATACGAAAAGATTAAATGTATTTCCAAATCCGTACCTCAGATCTTCGATAGGCCTTTACCGTAGATATGTGTGAACGATCACTCATTGTCTATACGCATCCACAACGTGTAATTCTTACGGGTTACGTAAAGATTCTCTTAAAAAGATATAAAGATTATCACTCTTTTTCTATCCAAATGTAAATAAAAACTAATATAAAATGCGCGAATGTACGACGAAAAGGGACAAAATGTGAAGTAACACGAACAAATGTAGAGTGTAGAAGTCTCAATAGTCCAAATGATGCAGCGAACGACGCGATGATTTCAGTTTTTTATCGGCTACCAGCTACGTAAAATAATCATTGTATTCGTATTTACAACTCCGTCTAGTCGACGAATTTTCTCGAGACATTCGTCAACCTCTGCAATGTTCAAACCGGATATGATAACAGCGATATCATATTGACCTGTAATTTCATAAACGGTTTCAACATTAGGGAGTTTCTTTAATATCTTTGAAACATCTGAAGTTGGAAAAGAGGGGCTCACTGAAAGTAGAGTTATTGCCTCCGCGCCTTCCGTAAGTCCAACCTTAACAGTGAACTGCCTTATTATGCCAGAATCAATAAGCGCCCTAATCCTCTTCCTAACAGCCCCCTCAGATAAACTAACCTTTTTCCCAATACCACCGTAGGTAGCTCGCCCATCATTTTTCAGAATTTTAATTATTTCTCTATCGGTATCGTCCATTTTCTACACTTCTCTTCACATTTTAGGTGTCGGAAAAATTTAACGATTTCTGAAAATCTAAAGCGGAATCGGAACGAATTCCATATATCCAAGTTCTTTTCCTAGTGTTAAGACCGAAGTTTTCATTCTGCGGTCTTAGTGTTGATACGAATTCCGTATAATTTTTTGGAAATAAGTTAAAATAAATGGTTTTAATTCCGAAATTTTTATAAAGAACATCGGTTTCTATAATGGCAAACCAAGTTAAGAGGTGAAAACGCTGGAAAAGGCAAGATGCCCCGATTGTGACGCAGAGCTTGAGGTCCCTGAAGATGCGATGCAAGGGGAAATTTTGACCTGTCCCGGTTGTGGACTTGAACTTGAGGTGAAGCAAGTTAAGGGTGGATCTGTGGAACTTCAAGAGCTGGGGATTGAAGGGGAAGACTGGGGAGAATAACTCAAATTTTCTGCTTAGAAAATAGGATGTAAGAGAACTGATGAGCATAGGAATCCTGTATGAACGTTCCGAAACTGATGAAATGGGTATAAAACTAACTGCAAGAGAGTTAGGAATAAACCTAGCTTACATTCCCTTTCGTAAGGTTGCAGTCTGCCTAGATAAAAACGGATATAGCTTTAGAAGCAAGGGAAAAACCTATTCTAAGGTCATTGAAGACGTCCATGTGATATTGAATAGAGGGCAAAGTAAAAATCGCAGGCTCTTTGCAGCTAACATACTGGAAGCGTTAGGTAAATACGTAATAAACCCTCCACGTGTCGAATTCATCTGCTACAGCAAATTAAGGACCATACTTCATTTCTGGAAGGAGGGAATTAAAACTCCTAGAACCGTTTACGTTCCATGCGATTCTCACGAACCCACTATGGATGGGAGCGAAATCCATAACGAAGAAGAAATCGCTGATCTGATAGAACAGGAACTCGGCAATAGAGACATCGTGATTAAGCCAGATGCTGGCACCCACGGGAAAAAGGTTAAACTTGCTAAGGCTCGAGAAGACCTTTTAACGATTCTAGGGGAAACCGAACCCTCGATAATAAATCCAGTGGGTATTCTCGCTCAAAAGCTTGTTCAAAAATGGTTCTATGACTTGAGAATAATTGTTGCCAAAGAATGTGGGAAGGCGCCACATTGCTATCCAACGGCGTTGGCGAGGGCTGGGTTCAAAGACTTTAGAACAAACACCTTTCTGGGCAATATGGTGTTTGGTGTTAACCTTCCGCCTTACATTAAAGAAGTCGCAGTCAAGTGTGGTGAAACGATTGGAAGGGACAGTAAGGCTTGGCTTATAGCGTTTGACGCAATGATTGATGTTGGAGAAAACAAAATTGCTGACGACGAACCCATCAAGGCGGAGTTCGAGAAGCTCGAATCGCCCTTTAATGCAGTGAAAAAGATTAAGCGTAAAGGAACCAAGAAGAGGGACTTTTTGAACTGGAACAAGAAGTTAGAAGAAGCCTTTCAAAACTACAAGAATCAGGAAGCGTATGACAATATCAAGAGAATAATTGAAGAAAGCGTGGAAAGAAATAAGCACAACATATTGTTCCATGAAGCGAATGCCTGTCCCGAATTCTGGGAACAGACTAGGCTGGTTGCTGGAATCAATTTGGCAGTGCCGTTGCTCAGGTGTGCCCAGAGCGTTATCGACTCCGACTACGGAGGGTGAAGAATGTGAGGGTAGGGATAATCGGCGGCTCAGGTTACGTTGGCGGAGAACTTCTACGCCTACTACTTTTCCATCCGCACGTAGAAGTCACGATGGTTACTTCCCGCAAATACGCTGGTGAATTCGTTTTCGGAGTTCACCCTAACCTCCGGGGAGCCACGCGGCTAAAGTTCCTTCCCCTGAATCTTTCTGACATCGCAAAGAACTGTGACCTAGTGTTCACGGCGATGCCCCATGGTAGCTCGGTAAATCTTGTTCCAAAACTCCTTGAAATTGGGCTAAGAGTTATTGATATGAGCGCGGATTTCCGCTTGAAAAACCCTGATGACTATGTCAAATGGTATGGATGGAAGCATGTTCATCCGGAATTGTTGAAAGAGGCTGTGTATGGTTCGACAGAGCTTCATCGTCAGGAAATGAAGAACGCCCGTCTAATAGCGTGTCCAGGATGCATGGCTGTTGCTACCATCCTCGGTTTAGCCCCAATAGTGAAAGCTGGGGTTATAGAAAAAGACAGAATTGTTGCTGACGCGAAAATCGGTTCTTCAGGCGCAGGTAGCGCTCCTACGATCGGGTCCCATCACCCGGAAAGATTTGGAGGAGTGCGACCCTACAAATCAGTAGGTCATAGGCACACGGCAGAAATCGAGCAGGAGCTCAATCTTCTCACGAATGAACCCGTAACAGTATCATTTTCTGCTCATGCGGTTAACATGGTTCGAGGCATCCTGTCAACGATTCATGTTTTCCTCACAAAATCTTTGACAGACAAAGACGTTTGGAAAATTTATCGTTCATTCTACCAAGGAGAACCCTTCGTACGCCTTGTGAGATACAAGAAAGGGCTTTATCGACTGCCAGACCCAAAAGTCGTGATGGGAACAAATTTCTGTGACGTTGGCTTCGAATTTGACCCTCACACCAACCGACTCGTTATATTATCTGCAATCGATAACATCCTGAAGGGAGCATCCGGTCAAGGGATCCAGTGCCTAAACGTCGTTCTCGGCATTGACGAAAAAACCGCACTGGAAAGCATGGGTTTCCATCCGATGTGATCGTGATGCTAGTCGTGGTGAAGGTTGGCGGAAGCATACTAAAAGGAGAAGCCTCCCCAGACCTTGTTTCCGACATAAAGAATCTTCTTTCCGAGAACAGAATCATTCTTGTTCACGGGGGAGGCAAAGAAGTCACGGAAATCGCCTCAAAACTGGGTAAAGAGCAAAAAATTGTAGTTTCGCCAAACGGTTTTAGCAGTCGATACACGGATAGGGAAACCGTTGAAATATTTACGATGGTGATGGCTGGGAAAATCAATAAGCAAATAGTTTCAGCCCTTCAAAGTCAAGGCGTACCTGTCGTCGGTCTTTCTGGTTTAGACGGTCTCCTTGTGCGGGCGAAACGGAAGAAACAACTTGTCATTGTGGATGAAAGGGGAAGGAAAAGGGTTGTTGACGGGGGATACACTGGAAAAATAAGTGAAATCAACACTAATTTGCTGCGGCTCCTCATGGAAAATGGTTATGTGCCAGTGGTGGCGCCGGTCGCCATGGGCGAAGAGTTTGAACCCTTAAACGTTGACGGAGACCGGACGGCGGCTTATATTGCTGGGGCTCTCAACGCGGATAGGCTTGTTCTCTTAACGGATGTTGAGGGTCTAAACCTAAACGGCAGGCTGGTGTCGAAACTGAACCTTTCTGAGGTAAAGGAGGTGCTTCCAAAGATTGGCCGTGGAATGATTACTAAAGTCTACGCGGCAATGGAAGCCCTTAACATGGGCGTTGGTGAAGTCATAATCTCTTCTGGGCTAGCTAGGCTGCCTGTTTCTTCTTCGTTGAAACATGAATGCGGTACGGTGATAAGCAGTGAATGAACAAGAAGTTATTAATGTTGAAGAAAGATTGATGGCGAACGTTTACGCCAAAAGACCAATCGTTGTCACTAGGGGCAAAGGAGCCTTAGTCTGGGACATAAACGGCAAGGAATACGTAGACTGCACTGGCAGCTACGGAGTTTGCATCGTCGGCCACTCCCACCCAAAAGTTGTGGAAGCAATAAGAAGGCAGGCGGAAAAGCTCATTTCTTGCCACGCATCCTTCTACAGCGATGTCAGGTCTGAACTTTTACAAAAACTCGTTCAAATAGCTCCGAAAGGTCTTAACAAAGTTTTTCTCTCAAACAGCGGATCTGAATCTGTTGAGTGCGCTATCAAACTGGCCCGCAAATTTTCCGGCAAACCTGAAATAATTGCCCTGATGGGGGCCTTTCATGGAAAAACCATGGGAGCCTTGTCTGGGACTTGGGATAAGAAATATCGTGAACCCTTCAAGCCTTTGGTTCCCGAGTTTAAGCATGTTCCTCCGGATAGTCTCGAAAAAGTGAGGGAAGCCATTACAGAGAAGACGGCTGCCGTCCTCGTAGAACCAATCCGAGGAGAAGGCGGAATCAGAGTTCCTCCAGATGGTTTTCTTCCGGGGTTGAGGGAAATTTGTGATGAGACGGGGGTTCTCCTAGTCTTTGATGAAGTTCAAACAGGGTTTGGTCGTACTGGAAAGATTCTTGCTTGTGAACACTGGGGTATCGTGCCTGACATCCTTTGCCTCGCAAAATCTGTGGCAGGAGGGCTCCCTTTAGGTATAACAATTGCAAAGGATGAGGTCATGTCCTCTTTTAGGGTTGGAGAACATTCAACCACTTTCGCTGGGAATCCCCTTGTCTGCGCGGCTGCGTGTGCCGCAATAGATGTTTTGGTTGAGGAGGGGCTTCCAGAGAGGGCAGTGACATTGGGGAGGTACTTTAAGGAAAAGTTAGAGGGCCTCCAAGCTAGGCATAGGGTTGTGAGGGAAGTCCGGGGGCTTGGTCTTATGCTCGGAATGGAAATGCGATTCGACGTTTTGAATATTATCCTGAAATCTATGGACCGTGGAGTTCTGATTCTTGACGCGGGCAGAAATGTTTTGCGGTTTTTACCGCCCCTTGTCATTGAAAGAGAGCACATTGATAGAGTGATAATTACCCTTGACACGGTTATGGAGGAAGAGGAAAATGAGCGACTACGCGGTTAGCCTCCTAACTAGGATGCTGGAGATTTATAGCCCATCTGGAAAGGAAGAGGAAATTTCTAATTTCCTTGCTAGGGAAATGGAGAACCTAGGTTTTCGCGTACAGAAAGATGAAGTTGGAAATGTGATTGGGGAAATTGGGGAGGGAGAACCTGTTGTTCTGTTGTGTGGGCATATGGACACTGTTGAGGGCTATATACCTGTGCGGGTTGAAGGCAACGAGTTGTATGGTAGGGGAGCTGTTGATGCGAAGGCTTCTCTAGCGGCAATGATCGTTGCTGCTTCAAGTTTTGTGAAGGAGGGTTTTCCGGGTAAGATTCTTGTTGTGGGGGTGGTTGACGAGGAGGGTTCAGGTAGGGGAATCAAGCATCTCGTCAAGGGGGAGATTTTCCCTGATTGTGCTATATTTGGGGAGCCTAGCAGTGTCGGGAAGATAATTTTTGGGTATAAGGGGATCGTAAATTTAAAGATTACTTGCGAGACTCCGAGTGGGCATTCTGCTTCTCCTTGGCTTTTCGACAATGCCATTGAGAAGGCTATGGAGCTTTGGAGGCAGATTCGGAGGTTTCATTTACCTGAGGAAAAGTTGAGGAGTCGCTTTTACTCCATTACTTCGTGTCTAATGAAGATAGAGGGGGGCAACGCTTCTTCTTCCATGGTTCCCTCAAAATGCGATATTTATGTCCAGCTTCGAATTCCGCCTCAGCTTACCCCGCAAAGAGTGTTTAGCGAGGTGAAGAAGAGAATTAAACGGTTCAAGGCTACTAGTCCGAAGGTTTCGGTGAGGATGAAAGTTGAGGGTTCGGATTATGCTTTTGAGGCGGATAGGAGGTCGCTTCTTGTGAGGGCTTTGTCTTGGGCCATACGGAAAACAACCCTTAACTATGCCTCCTTCTCAAGAAAGACGGGAACCGGAGACATGAATGTTCTTGGTAATGCCTTGAAGATACCTGTGGTGACCTACGGACCAGGCGACTCCAACCTAGATCACACACCAAACGAACACATTGACATTCAGGAATATCTGGACAGCATCCAGGTTTACCGAAAGACTTTGATAAAGCTGCCTGAACTGCTGAAAAAGCGAGGGAGCAAGGAGTTAAAAGGCAACCGAGGTTTTCTCCTCTGATAGATAGAGGTCTATCTAGACTCCTAATACACCATCCAACAAAGAAATTGGCGATGCGGTGCAGATGGTTTTGAATAAGATATTTAAATATGTAAGATGAAGAAAAATTAAGGTGAATTATGAATGAAAGAAGAGATAGTAACTATTAGCGCAAAGGGGCAAATCGTTTTGCCTTCAGAAGTGAGGAAGGAATTGTCCCTTGAAAAAGGAACTAAGATGGTACTGGTTGTAAGGAATGGAATCGTGATAATGAAACCTCTGAGGAAACTTTCTGAGTTAAGAGGAATCTTAAAAGAGATCGAAAAACCTGCCATGGAAATCGTTAGAGAGCTGAGAGAAGAATGGGAAGTTAAGCTTGGTGAATTAGTTGAAAGTAGTTCTTGACACCTATCCATTGATCGTCCTTCTTAAGAATGAGCCAGGCGCAGAAGATGTACAAAGGATTTTGTACAAAATAGAAAGAAGGGAGATTGATGGCTTGATAAGCAGCCTAACTTTATCAGAAATCTTCTATATTCTGGCAAGGTACATGAATACGGAGTTCGCGGCCACGGTTCTGAAATATATAAAAATTAATCTGGACTGGGCCTCAGTTTCTGACGAGATTGCAGAGAAAGGGGGAGAATTCAAGTTTAAATATACAAAAGACAAGGGTTTGCCATTGGCAGACGCAATAATCGCCGCTACAGCATTCAAAGAAAAGGCAACACTGATCTCTGGTGAGGAACATTTTAAGAAAATAGAAGAGATAAAAGTTAAGACTCCACAAGAGTTTCTTAAAGTATGAGACAGAAAAAGAGATTCTGATGCATTTTCATATTAGTGCAAAGAGAGAAACTCTCTGGCTTGGTCTTCAAGCTCGTTTAGGGTTAGAAAGCTATGATCTTCAAAAATTCTATGGCAAGCTGGAGTATATCCTCTCACTGAAGGACCCAGATTTTCCAAGCTTATTTCAGCAACAGTCTTTGTAGCCAAACGCCCAATCTCATCGGGGTGAATTTGCCTATTCCTAACTTGCATGCACAATTCTAGAATTTTCTCTGCAATTTTCTCTTCATTCATGTGTTTAAGATCATGCATGTAGAACTGGTTTTAGAAAAATAAATTAGCAT
>LIHK01000023.1 GCA_001399795.1 Candidatus Bathyarchaeota archaeon BA2
CAGACTCAACATTAGGAATACGTCGATGCCCAGCAAGGCAAAGAACTCCGGCAGCAATCGAGATTGCAAACCCAGCCCTCACTTCATTTCGATCGATCTAAACGCGTGTCTATTCTAACACACATGTCTTACACGCGTACAACGTTTCTAGACGACAATATTTAACGTGTATGAATTCAGAATCTGAATAGAATACAATTAGCCCCATTACAAAAACGCGCAAGTTTGCCTCCCTACAAAATCTACCTTTCCAGTTCCAGCGTCCCTTTTCAACAACAGGAAGCCTCCTAATTTTCTTTCTCCGCATAAGTTTCGAAGCCTCGTCAACGTCCATTTGAGGATTCCTTTTCAGACGTTCCCCCAAATACCCGAAGTAATGGGGACATGGACACTAGTTTTTAGCCTCAACAGGCGCTGGTGACACGGCCTCTTGCCTTTCAATGGGTTCTACGGTTTCTTCCTTGACCTCATCCGAACATTGGGGTTTTAACTCGTTGTTAAGGTGGGCAAACTAGAATTATCAACTGACAATTTCGAATATGAGGGGCGGCGTCAAAGTTTTCGCTTCCAAACGGACACCAAGCAAACTCTCCAAGAAGCCACTCCAAACCTCCGGGTTATCAATGAAAGGCGTCCTCACGATGATGTATTTGTCTCGCAGGTAGAAGTCGCCAAAACCTTGAACACGCAGTCGCTTAAGTACGTCGGGCCACTTTTCTCTGTTAGTGGCTTCTATGTTTATGCTGGCTTCCATGGAAACCCTTGCGGCTTCCCCTGTTTTTATGCCAACCTCCCGCCATTTTTCTTTCGGAACAAACTTGAGTAGTGTGTCGATGAATTCGACGTTTATGAAGGCTACGCGGCTGATGCCGCAGTAATATTCTCCTGGGTATTTCCAGTCATAGATCCTCATGCTTCTGTAAACGTCAAGCATTTTTGATATGAGGGGTTTGATCCCCGGCTCTCTTCCTTCTCGAATGAGGGAATCAATGTACTCGCGTTCTTCGTCGTCTAAAATAATTGTCGTTCTTTTAACTGAGCTTTCTTTGGTGGACAGATTCGACTTCTCCTCTACCCTAAATAACTGTGGCACTAATATGTTTATAAGCACATCTTATATGTTTTGCTGATCAACCATTCACGATCTTTCATAAACTGAGGTGCACCTGATAAAGCCTAATGAAAACTTTAAGAGAAGTTAACCTTCCTTATTTTGAAGGATGCCCAATGAAGAGACGTCACCTGTCTAAGAAAGAGGTGGAACACATCGCCTGGCTTGCCCACATAGAGCTCTCCAAGGAAGAGAAGGAACTTTTCATAGAACAATTTAACGACATCCTCGACTATTTCAAAAAAATTGACAAAGTAGACACTGAGGAAGTTCAACCAACTTATCACGTTCTAGACCTCATGAACGTTTATCGAGAGGATAAAGCGTCACCGTCCCTACCAATAGAAGAAGCCCTCAAAAACGCGCCTAAAAAAGAGAAAAAGTTTCTCAAAGCTCCCAGGATCGTGTAAGGAGCGAGCGTCATGCCCAAGCTGAACGAATTAACCGCCAAAGAAACCGTTGAAAAAATACATAAAAAAGAAGCGACAGCAGAAGAATGCGTTTTATCGGTTTTCGAAAGAATCCATCGGCTGGACGACAAGGTTCATGCTTTCGTCACCCTCGCTGAAGAAGAAGCTCTCAGAAAGGCTAGGGAGATTGATGAGAAAGTTTCGAAGGGGAAGCCCCTTGGGAGACTGGCTGGCGTTCCAGTAGCTGTGAAAGACAATATTTGCACGAAGGAAATACGCACCACCTGCTCCTCGCGGATGCTTGAATTTTTCGTTCCCCCCTACGATGCAGATGTTATCGAAAAAATCAAGATGGAAGATGCTGTCATCGTCGGAAAGACAAACATGGACGAATTTGCCATGGGGTCCTCCACAGAAACAAGCTACTTCGGTACTACGCACAACCCATGGGACCTCTCAAGGGTGCCGGGCGGATCTTCAGGGGGAAGCGCAGCCGCCATTGTGGTGGATGAGTCTATCTTGGCTTTTGGCTCAGACACCGGAGGATCCATACGTTGTCCAGCCAGCTACTGTTCTGTTGTGGGGATTAAGCCGACCTATGGTTTGGTTAGCCGTTATGGGTTGATTGCCTACGCAAACAGCCTTGAACAGATCGGGCCCATGGCGAGAAACGTTTACGATTGCGCCTTGTTTCTAAGCGTTATTGCTGGTTATGATCCTAAAGATAGCACATCCGTGAAAATAGAGCCAAAAGACTACACGAAATTCCTGAGAAATGATGTGACTGGCTTCAAGATCGGTCTGCCAACAGAATTTTTCGGCGAGGGAACAAGTGAAAGCATTAAGAAGCAGGTTTGGAGAGCCATCCATAAACTGGAAGAGTTAGGAGCTTCATGCGAAGAAACTTCGCTTCCAACCCTTGAATACGCACTTGCCACTTACTACATTGTTGCCATGTCCGAAGCCAGCTCTAACTTGGCTAGGTACGATGGACTACGGTATGGGTATCGAATCGACCGTGACGACGCAGACTGGTCAACTGTCTATTCAAAGAACAGGCAGACCGGATTCGGGGCTGAGGTGAGAAGGCGCATAATCCTTGGCACTTACGCTTTGTCAGCTGGATATTACGACAAATATTACTTGAAAGCCCTTAAAATTCGAACACTAATTCGAAAGGACTTCGAACAAGCCTTCAAAAAGTTCGACGTTTTGATTGGTCCCACAATGCCTATTCCACCATTTAAAATTGGAGAAAAAATTCAAGATCCCTTGGCCCTCTACATGTGTGACGTGGATACTGTTTCAGCGAATCTAGCGGGTTTGCCAGCCATATCGATTCCATGCGGGTTCGCGGACGACTTGCCTATTGGAATGCAAATTTTGGCTCCGCCACTTCGTGAAGACCTATTGTTACAGGTGTCGTATGCGTTTGAACAAAACACAACGTATAAGGACCGAAAGCCTTCACTGAAGTGAGAAGTGGTTTGACTCGGTTTTTAAACCACTTTGTAAAGAAAAAAGCTGGGATGTTAAGGGCTATCCTTGTCTTCGCGAGTTCAGGATTTTAACTCTCGCCGGTACCTAGTATTCTTCTCTTTCTATGACTGTTGCTACCCCTTGACCTCCACCAATGCAAGCAGTTGCCAGCCCATACCGGGCTTTCTCTATATTCAGTATTCGCGCGAGGGTTCCCACGAGTCGCGCTCCGGTTGCTCCGAGGGGATGGCCAATAGCTGTTGCTCCGCCTCTGGTGTTCACTTTTTCTGGATTGATGCCCAACTCTTTCATGCACCATATAGGCACAATGCAGAATGCTTCGTTGATTTCCCAGAAATCGATGTCCTTGGCTTCTAGCCCAGCATGTTTAAGCGCCATTTGACTGGCTGGAACAGGTCCTTTGCCCATGACTCCTGGGTTAACGCCTCCCACGCCTATAGACTTGATTGTCGCCAGCGGGGTTAGACCAAGCTTTTTTGCTTTTTCTTTGGAAGCAAGCATTATGCATGAGGCTCCGGCATTTAGGGGAGAAGAGTTTCCAGCCGTTATCACCCCACCATCCTTGAAGGATGGTGGAAGGGTTTTCATTAATTCTAATGTTGTGTCAGGCCTTACGCTGATATCTCGATCAATCACTTCCTTTGATCCGTCGGGGAGAGTGACCTCGATTGGCAAGATTTCGTCTTTAAAGTAGCCCTCTTGTTGAGCCTTTGCCGCCAGTTGATGACTTCTCAAACCCCACTTGTCCAAATCCTCTTTTGTTACCCCGTACTTTGCAGCCGCTTCCTTGAAAAGCTTCTCTGCTGTCATCCCCATAAAATAGCCTGTTTCCATATCGTAGTGTTGATATTCCTTCTCTGTAACCAAGTCCATCGGTGGATTTATCCATAGGTTTCCCGCGCCCATGGGAATGTGGGTCATGTGTTCAATTCCGCAGGCGATGGTGATATCTGAGTAGCCTGTCATAATTTCCATGGCACCTATATGTAGGGCGGTCATGGAAGAACCGCACTGCTTGTCGACGAAAAGCGCGGGAACCGTGTCTGGCAAATGGGCTAGCAATACGGCTGTTCGGCCTCCGTAAGTCCACTGTTCCCATACGCCGAAGGCACTTGCTATTTGGACTTCACCGATATCTCTGGGATTGATTTTGGTTCTTTCAACGAGCCCCTCTATTAACATGGCAGCAACATGGTCCATTCTCAGACTGTTAAACTTGTCTCGTTCGGGTTCTCTGGGTCTTGACCGAGAAAAGGCAGATCGTAGGTAGCCAATTATTACGGCTTCTCTCATCCATTTTTCCTCCTTTACACATAGATATGGGGAAGTTACTTTTGTTTTCACGGTGACTATTAAATTTAACCCTTTCCACCAGAAGCAGAATGCTTTACTGTTTGAGGCAGTTTAGAAAAAATAGGAATTTGAAAGTAGATTCAACTTGGAGGTTTTGGCTACTATATGGCTGGAAGGATGCGAATTCCCTAAACCAGAGGAAGTGGAGGGACATCCCAAAGAAAAAGTTCCCATGATGGTTGCAAGCGCAGGCAGCTCCTAGCATGGGTAGCAATTTCAATCTCACTAAATATCTGAATCCATGTGTGCATTTTGTAGGAAATGCTAGTGCTCGAACCTATTTCTTCTTGCGGGATTTCTTTGTTTCAGGTTTCTTTATTTCAGGTGCCTTTGTCTCTCGAGGTTCTTGGACTGGTGGCGCAGTCGGGAAGGCGGGTCTAATGATTTTCCAGTCGTAGATTTTTGCGACTATGGCTAGGACGGCGGTTGCTACGGCTAGCCAAAAGACCCATGTGAAGCCCGTTGAGATAGGCATGTCTGCGGTGATTTCTCCTACAGATATATTTAGGGTCGAAGTTCCGGAAAGGGGTACACTAGCACCGATAAAGCTTTGCGCAACGTATGAAGCACCCACTAGCGTCACCACGAAGAATATGAATGTTATGAGGGGCTTCTTGTAGGCGAAGTTCAGCAGGTCCTTGGAGTAGGATTTCTGAGTAGCCACAGAATATATGAATAAGGCAACTGCACAGGCAACGAACATTAGCTTGGAAATCAGAGTGATGAACCAAATGATGGGTATCTCTATAGACGTTCCAATAATGTCTACGTTATAGTCTAGAGGCGATATGTTTGCTCGAGCCGCATTGTCACCGACTTCAACTTGCCACCATGGAGATGCATAGAGAAGAGACAGCAGAACCAAGGTTGATATGGTGACAGCGCAGGCGAGACCAGGCCAACTAACCATTTTCAAATTAATTAGTTTTATACTCAACTACCATCACCCTCCTCATGTAGGAATTTCTACCTCAATTTCTTTGCCCAACTCGACAGTTATACCTTGAACAACAACGGTCACGTCTCTTAAAATAACGTCGAACTTTGTTTCGCCTGGGTGAGCGGTTTCAATGTGCGTCCGGCCTTCTTGAGTGATCGTTATGAGTAGACTTAAGGTGCCCAATGATTTTGACTCAATTGTCAGTGGTAGGTCTTCTCCAGAGCCGTAACCTAAAAGTGTTGTGCTGTGTTCCTTGCAGTATACAGAGAAGTTAATTTCATTAATGGTGAAACTAGCATCCGAGTTGTTCGTAATGTTTACAAACACACGAAAAGAAGTTTCACTCAATTTCTCGTGGCCCGCATACTCAAACTTAGGAATGTATCCCTCAAACTTTTCCGAAATATCTCCGATGTCAGGCATGATGAGAGCCACCGGATTGTCCCTGTACAGGATGACCGCAAAAGCTAAGGGTCCAACCATGATTGTTATGGAAATCAAGGTTAAGATTTTCCCGATTCCCATATGACATTCCTCATGAATTTCATAGCTATTAGAGTAGCCCATATATTTCTTTTATGTGCACGCTCCTTCAATCGCTTTAATTTTAGTACCGAATATAAACTCTCGTGCGTTTTTCGATGTTTTCTGTTGATGCAGTGAAAACTATCCATTGCGTAGGGGAAAGACACCAAGCCCAGCCAAAACATCTAAATCCGCCAGAAAATACCATACACACAAATGGGCTCCGCCATCCAAAACAGAATACTCATCGGTTTAGAAATTCACACCCAACTAACCAGCCTAAAAACCAAACTCTTTTGCTCATGCTCCTCAGATTATAGAGGAAAAGACCCGAACATGCTGGTTTGCCCGGTCTGTTTCGGAATACCAGGAGCCCTACCAGTTCTGAACAAGAAAGCAGTTGAGTTCGCGGTGATGGCTGCCATAGCCCTAAACTGCAAGATATCAAAACGCATGTTCTTCTTCAGAAAAAACTATTACTACCCAGACATGCCGAAGAACTTCCAAATATCCCAGTACGACCGAGCAGGAGGAGTTCCTCTAGCTGTTGATGGATTCCTTCATATCGACGTCAAAAGAAAAAGGAAGAAGATTCGAATCAGCAGGGTTCACTTGGAGGAGGATCCGGGAAGGCTGGTTCATCTAGGACCCATTGATCAGTCGCCCTACACCCTCGTTGACTACAACAGAGCGGGAATAGCCCTCTTGGAGGTTGTCACAGATCCAGACCTCAATTCTCCCAAAGAGGCAAGGATTTTCCTCCAGAAACTGCGGTCCATACTGGAGCATCTAGAAATCTTTGACGGAGGCTTAGAGGGCGCCATGAGATGCGACGCCAACATATCCATAGCCGGCGGAACCAGAGTTGAAGTCAAGAATATCTCCTCCTTCAAGGAGGTGGAACGCGCCCTATCCTTTGAGATTATGAGACAAAAGGACTTGGTGGAAAAGGGACTTGCAGTTGAACGTGAAACAAGACACTGGGATGAAACGCGTCGAATAACCCTCACGTTGCGCACTAAAGAGGAAGAACATGACTACAGATATTTCCCTGAACTAGACCTGGTTCCAATCGTGATCACCAACGATTTCATTGAAGGGGTTAAGGATCAGATGCCGGAATTACCAGAAGCCCGAATACAACGTTTCATAACCACTTACAACATCCCGCAATACAACGCCGAAGTCTTGGTGAGCGACAAAGCACTGGCAGACTTTTTTGAAAGATGCGTCAAACTTTACAATAAACCAAAAGAAATTGGCAATTGGATGATGAGTGATCTTTTACGCTATCTTTACGAAAACAACCTCGAGCTCCCGGAATCTAAAATCACTCCAGAGCACCTTGTTGAAATGATTAGGCTCATCGATGACGGAGTTATAAGCGGAAAAATCGGCAAGAAAGTTCTTCCTGAAATCATATTGACTGGACGGCTTCCAATGCAAATTATTGAAGAAGAAGGTTTAGTAAAGGTAACTTCCCGTGAAACCCTTGAAAAGATTGTGGACAGAGTTTTTGCAGAGAACCCAAAGGCTGTCGAAGATGCTCTAACTGATGAAAAGACGGTTCACTTTCTCGTGGGGCAACTAATGAAAGAAACAAAAGGAAAGGCTGATCCCCAGCTAGCCAACCAAATTATAAGGGAAAGACTGGAGATCATAAAAGCCAAGGGACGCCCCTAAGTGGAAGCCCCAGCTTTTCTTTTTCCCTCTAGTAAGTATACAAAGAGAATAATGCCTGTCATGAAGAAAACTAGACCGAAAAGAAGTAGGAGAAGCCTTGGCAACGCAAAATTTTGAAGAACGTAAAGCATGTATGTGGGTCCTCCAAACGTGAGGAAGGCTGCAAGAAACATCAGCAACGCCCTCACGCACCTTTTCTGTACATCCTTCGGTGACAGAAGAAACGCCATAATTACTCCTTCAACCACAAAACCAATGGAGGCCGCCAAGACAAGAGGTTTATACCGAAGACTTGAAATCATGCCTCTTGCAGAGGCGTTGGGATTCCGCAACCATGCGAGTGTCAACGCTGCGACCGCAACGCCGATGCCCATAACAATGAGAATCGGGGTTTTTCCAATTATTTCTCGTTTTCTTTTTTCTTTAGGCAACAAATAATATTGAGTCACAAGGGATAAACATCCAAAACCTATCAGCACCGAAAATATAACTGGATCAGACGTTACTCTGTCAAAAAGTTTTTTCCCCTCGAAATCTGCTTGATACCAATAGAAACTGGTTATGATTGCTGGTATGGCGACCGCCGCCATTAGAAAGATTTTCCACATTTGTAGGCGTGTGTCTTTGAAAATCGGGACACCGAACCTAGGCTTTTTGGAGACCTTCCTTTCCTTTCTCGCTTTCGCCATGTGTAATCCTCGTTTGTGAATGAATGCGTTATGTTTCTCTCTTAATGCTTTCCCTCAAACTTTCTCAGAAACCCGCTTCCACCTCTGCCCCAAGCGTCTTCATCAAGAACTTGAAAACAGAAAGAGCTGCTCCCCTATCTGCCTTGAAACCTGTTGTTGACCCTAGCAAGCATAAGCCTTCTAACCCGCGTTCTTTTGCGAGGCCCAAAAGGAGGCCTGTGGCTCCCATAATCCTTCCCTGCCTATAGAGTATGGCGCCTTTGTCAATGTTTTCAGAGGCGAGTTTCTCGGAGGTGGCGGCTACGTAAATTTCTTCTCCTCTTGGTTGTGGCGTGGGCACACCGCCCATTGTAACGATGAACTTGCATCCGTATTTTTCTGCGAAGTCTAGGATTTGGTCGCAGATTTGGTAGTGAGCTTTTACGTCTTCTAGGGAGGGTTGTGTGTCTCCGGTTAGGATGATGAACTGGTTTTTGTTGGTTGAAGATGCGTAGAACTTGTAGCAGGGTGGTCGGCATATTCCATTCTTATTCACGATTACGTAGTCTGGGAAGGAGGGAGAGTACAGCTCAGCGAAACATTTAGCTTTGGTATACTCGATTAGGAGTTGGGCGGCGATTTTTCCAACGTTTCCGAATCCTGGGAGCCCCTCTACGAAGACTGGATGTTCCAGTTTTGGGTGGAATAGGTGGCGAAACTGTGGTTTGTCCATGGAAACTTCCTAAACATAACTGGACGCGATGAAGTATAGGCTTTTCGCATAATCTTTGTGGAAGTGGATTTTGTTCTCTCTTTTGTGTGTTGAGGCTATATAGCGTCTCAATATTGTTTGTTGCGCAAACGGCACAAAACTTGTTTAAGATAGGGAGCTGATTTGTCGGACAAAAAGAAAATTTTATTGTCAGACAAAACTGTTTAGTTATCTTCCTTTTTTTATATCTGTAGGTCGCCTCTATATAGCCCCCTCTATTTATAGTTCCAACATAGAAAACAGGACTTGCGGTGTATAAACTCGCTGTGTACACGCTCAATGCCTCGTCACAAGCCATTATGTGGACTTAGAGAAGGACTATCCAATAGATTATAGGCAGTACTTCAAGCGTGGTAGCCGAGAGGTGAGGGAGAACGACTTCAGAAGCAAGGTGGAGCAGTCTTGCTCGGAGTTCAGGGCGGGCGCTCTTCTGAGGGCGCCGACTACCCTGGCGATCAGATGAACTCTAGCTGTTGTAGGTGTTCCTTACGCTGAGCCAACTCCGAGAATACGTGCCCAAACCAAGTATTATGAGAGCTGTTTTCCCCGGTGACGGGAGAGAGTATGGCTACGTTCTACCAGACTTGAAGAAGGCTTCACAGGCGGCTGGCAGACCTATACGAAGTCTAGAGGATAGAGGAGCCATAATCTTTCTGGATTACTGCTTCGCCACAAAATGTTGTCAGCGCTTCCTACCATTTTGGATTAGAAGAGGTATGAAGACACTTCCAGACGAAGAAGGTGCCATAGCAAAAGAACTCATCCTCTTCCACGCCCAAAAAACTAACCCTTCCACCAAAGTTTATTTTGAATCCAAATAAACTATTTAGCGGAAAGAGTTCAATGTTTTCTGTCAAGCTCCTTTCAATCCAAAAACTTCCTCTTAACAATGAGCAGAGGCATACTACCGTAGTTATTTAGGCAAGCTTGATTCCAGACTTGCGAGAAAATCATTGTTCCAATTAAGTAAAATGTCCCAGTTGTTCTTTAAAACTTGCAGTTTTCCTACGGACCTTGACTTCCCCCATTTTTCAATGAACCGTGTGGGAATTAGATAGAGGTCAAATGTATTCTTGTCTACTCCGATTACCAAGTCGTTGTGCTCTGTTGTATATTTATACTCTTTTACTTTGGGAATGTATATTCTATTAATCCCGCCTCTTGTTCCGCCAGTAAACTTGATGCTCCCGCCTTCCGAAATAGTTTTAGTTTGGACTCTGAGAGACACTTTTCGTCCATTGGGCTTCTCATAAGCAAGGAGCCATAAATCGTATGCAACTCCCTTGACTTGCATAACCCCTACATCAAATCCTAATCTAATTAATATCCCAGTAACAATGAATTGGTGAGCATCACCTAAGAGAGCAGCAAATGCGCTAGGATGTTTCCCAGTAATATTAAGGTCGGTTATTTTCCTTTCCCGAGACAGCATAAAAGAGGTTGTTGAATCTTTGGTTTTTAAGGTTTCCTCAGAATTACTAAGTTTTCCACCGGTGTTCTTCTGTCTTTAAGCTTCGTTGCTGGATTGATACGGTAGGAAAACATTCGGCGGGCTACTATAGTGTCTATTAGTGTACCCTCATGAACCCACCCCAACTCAACAAAATGTTCTGCAAAAATTCGGTCGATTGGAACAGGACGTCCCCTCATGCTTGCCCGACCTACAAAGAGGAATAGATAAGGGCTCACTTTTTCCTGTAAGCGGGTAAGTGCCCCAAGTACTCCCCAAAAATATCTGTCAAAGAGTTTTCGCATATGGTTTTCTTCTATTTCGCCCCTCCAAGAAGAAAATGTTTCGGAATGCACGGGTTGTGGTTCCACATCCCTATAAGGAATTTCCAGCTTGCTCAGTTTTCTGACTTCATCCTCTGAGTGGCCCAACCAAAAAAGGTCCATTTTCGCTTGTCGGATATACTCGTGTGACTGTAAGTAAGGAGGAGAAGTGATGAGGATATCCTTTTCTTCTGTAAGGTTCATGCTTAAGGTATCGACCCCGCCCTTAACGATTGCCTCAGTTTGTTTAGGCGAAAGCATCCAATGGTCCTCTATCCTTTTTATGACCTTCTCCGTTTCTTGCTCTACCATTTTAAAGAATTTGGTCTTCCAATCGCAAGTCAACAGCAAATTAACTCGCTGTTCTGATTTTGGCGATTTAGAAAGCTTTTGCCTTTGCATGTCGTCATATGAGAAGTAACGTGTAGTTTTAACTAGAGGTATGGTTAGAAGGAGTTTAAGGTATTCATCATCCATAGAATGGTAGAAGCCCCATACTCTATACAGAAGAGGTAGGAATTCTTGTGGAAACCAATAATAAAGTCTTGACCACTTTGGGACGAATTCTTCATTAGAAGTAGCCAATTGATGAAGAAGTTTCTTTACGTCTACTTTTTTTGGCTCCAATGTGGCAACACTATGCAACGTCTCTAGCAGTGGATTTAGGTCCCACAGTTCATAATCATAGCCATAAATCCTTGATACAACACCAACCGTTCCACAACCAGCGAATGGGTCAAAGACCTTCATACAGGACTGGGCATAATTTTCTAAAACGTAAGCTATTACATGAGGAATAAACTTAGCAGGATATCTATAGAGACCAAACGTTGCATAAGTTGTGGAAGGAAGGTTTGCCAAATTGCGGAATAGAACTTTTCTCTCTTCTCCTAGCATTTTCTCTCTCGCGCCAAACAGACCTGTCTCACTTCTAGATTCGATTCTTAAAACAGCACTTTCCAATTTACTCGTAATTGGTTCAATTTGAAAACCTTGCTCACTCTTAACTAAGTGTACTTGATAACCAATAGGAAATTTTCCTTTCAAAAAAGGTGACCAGAGTCTCCCATATTTGTCAAGCCTTGCTGGATTGCCGTTCAGCGTAGTAACACATGGCAGAGGCGTATTGCCAATTAGTTCAGGTCTACTTTTTGTCGGGATACAAATAAATCCCTGAAGAACCTCCATCTTTTTAAGAAACTTGCTTACCATCTACGCCCTCTTCTCTAGTATTGTCTCCCTTTTAGTAAGTTTTTCTATATTTAAATTATTTATATTCGCAACATTTCCAAGCGCATTTCTGGTCACCGCTGCTTTTCTGTTAACTCGTATTAGCTGTCATTCACACAAAAAGATTTAAGAAACCGATGTCTCAGAATTGAAGGTGGCGGGGTAAACCGTAGCGAGAGAATTTATGCTCTCCTATATGGGTGGGGTAGCCAGGTGAACCCGCTGGGCTCATAAGCTTAGGCTGAGAGACCCAGAGATAGCAGTCGCATTAGGCTGCCTCTAACGGTAGTTCAAAAGAAGGCGGAAAACCTTCTGAAACTCTACCCCCCGCTACCATGTCATTTGCTTCTTTTTGGGCCTCTTCAACGAGGGAAATAACGATCATAACCTTTTTTGTCTTCATGAGATATTTCGGTTTTCCAGTTGACGGCAAGAACAACCGAGTGGTTTTAAGAAAAACTTTGGGATTCACGTTACTTTAAATTGGAATCGGAATCAGAATTATAGCTAGATTCCTCCTCTTCAAACTTTATCCTGTGAACATACCAACAGTAATGATGCCTAACAGAGTCCTTGACAAAATCCGCAATACTGGCATAACCACACTCAGGATGCTCCCTAATCAACCGCTCCACAACTTCCAGCATTTTGGAAGGCAACTTCACAGTTCTGTACCGTCTATCCATTGCGCTCCACAACCATGAGGATAAGCATGAGATAGAAGGTACGAAACATTTCAAATTTATGAGTAATCCATGACTCAGAATCCGAAGACGCCGACAGAAAGCTCGCGAAGCCTTAGTCTTTCAGTTAGCATGTTATATGGATTATTGCTCCCACACTTTCTCCTTCATCAACCAACTTGTTATACCTTTTTATCGCTTCGTAAGACGACAACTTAACGAGTTTTATTTCCTTCTGTTTCGCGAAGCTTTCGGCTTCAGTTGACAAACTTGCCAGATCGCTGGTTCTTGTGCCTATAACTATGATTTTGGCCCCGTCCTTGTAGAGTTTCTCCAATTCTTCTTTGCTGAAGGAGTGGCTTCCAAACTTGTCGCGTTCGTTTGTTCTCGGCTTTAACTTTCCTTTTGGAGTTACAATTACGTCGTAATCGTATTCCTTTCCGTCAACCGTGATGGTGCCCCATTCTATCGAATCAAAACGCGCCATATGGCCACACCTCAGTCTCTTAGGTTGAAGACAATGTTATTTAGGGTTTTTCTTGCGAGAGTACAGCGTTAAACCAGAATTTGCCTTTTGAACCGGAACACCTCAACTGCGCATGGACTAAATTCAATCATGTAATTAAAGGAAAGTTTGTTTTCCAGCCGACGTCTCCAAAAAGTTTGGAATCGGAGTTTAGCGTACGCGGGATAAAAAATAGGGAAATAATACGAAATTTTTAGGGTTTAATTTTGGTTCCAAGGATTTCAAGAAATTTCTTCATCCATTCTGGGTGACCGGGCCATGCCGCTGCCGTAACGAGATTTCCATCTACACATGCGCTTGTGAAAGTCTCATTCGGCTGGGCCCACTCAGCCTCTGCACTAATGATGTCTGGCTTAACTGCGGGGTAAGCCATACACTTCTTTCCTTTCAGCACGTTGGCCGCTGCAAGAACTTGAGGACCATGACAGATTGCGGCTATTGGTTTCTTTCTTTCAGCGAAATGCCTAACGATTTCAAGAACTCTTTCGTTCAGCCTAATATATTCTGGTGCCCTACCTCCTGGTATCACCAATCCATCGTAATCTTCAGGATCAATTTTTTCAAAATCAATTGTGATCGCGAAGTTGTGACCTACCTTTTCGCTGTACGTCTGCTCACCTGTAAAGTCATGCACGGCTGTTTTGACGGAATCCCCAAGTTTCTTGCCAGGGCATGCCGCGTCGACCTCGTGCCCAACCATCTTCAGCATCTGATAAGGAACCATCGCCTCATAATCTTCGACGAAATCCCCAACTAAGACCAAAATCTTCTTAGTTGACACGTCCCCTCACCTACCTCTTTTTTTCTTTATTTTTCTTTATTTTTATTTATTTAATTTTTTCATTTTTGGTCTAGCGCGCGAAGAGTTTTTATATGGAACTTTGTTTCGGATACGATTATGTCTAATCAAAGTCTTATATACTAACCGCAATCATATTTTGGAAATTGAATGGGAGGAAAGTGTATGACCGAAGTGGTGGAGAAGGAACTAAGAAAAATGGGAATAACTGTTTCAAAGCCTGTCTTAGCAATAATATGCATCGTATTCGGGACGCTCGTCATAGTGTTTAAAGACCTTCTACAATGGATAGTTGGACTATTCCTAATAATCCAAGGAGTACTGGTGTTAACGGACTATCTCGAACTGAGAAAATAACCAGAACTAAACTTTGCCTGCTCCTCAGCAACTATTTTGTAAACTTCGTCTTTACTTGGTGACGATGTTCCAACTCCTCGAAGATTCCTCTGAGCTTAAAGCCTTTCTGAGCGAAAAGCACTAGAACGTGGAAGAGTATGTCTGCGGCTTCATGTACAATCTCTTTAGGACGGTTATCTTTTGTTGCAAGAATGAGTTCAACCGTTTCCTCATCTATCTTCTGAAGAACAGCGTCTTCTCCCTTCGCAGTTAACTTGGAAACATAAGATTTCTCAGTAGGATTTCTGATTCTATCCATTATAACCTCGAAGATTCTTTCAACAATCTTCGCGTCAACCGCACGTTTCTCTTCGGCAATTACTGGCTTGTAAAAGCACGTTTCTTGGCCGGTGTGGCAAACGGCTCCAATCTGTTGAACCTTAAAGAGAATTGCATCATTGTCGCAGTCTATAATCGCGTTCTGCAGCAGAGAGTGGTGCCCAGACTCCTCGCCCTTAAGCCATATCCTCCCGCGGCTTCGACTCCAATAGTGCATTTTACCGCTTTTCAAAGTCAACCGTAGGGCTTCCTCATTCATGAAGGCTTGCATCAAAACCTTGTCATTTGAAGCGTCTTGAACGACCACTGGAACAAGCCCATCAGCCTTTTCAAAGTCCACTTTCTTGACGAAATCTTCAACTTCTGTTTCACTTAACTGCAAGACCAAGTTTTCCACCTCCCTGACTAGACGAGACGTACAGGCACTCCTCTTTGGGCAAGATACTCCTTAACCTCCATAACCGAGCATTGGGACCGGTGGAAGATGGAGGCAGCTAGGGCAGCGTCAGCTTTGCCAGCAGTTAAAACCTCGTAAATGTGCTCAAGGTTTCCAGCGCCTCCGCTCGCAATTACCGGCAAATTTGTTGCTTCGCTTATGGATTTTGTCAATGGAATGTCGTAGCCATCCTGAGTTCCGTCATAGTCCATGCTGGTTGGCAGAAGTTCTCCGGCGCCCAGTTCTTTCACGGCCTTAGCCCAAGATATGGCGTCCATTCCGGTGGGTACTCTTCCCCCCTCAACGTAGACTTCAAACCAACACTTCCCCTCGGCAGTATCCACAACCGTCTTGTCTGGAACGGCTTTTTCCACGTAAACCCTCTTAGCGTCGATGGCAACCACGATGCATTGGCTGCCAAAAATTTCAGCCGCCTTCTTTACGAGTTCGGGTTCCCTCACAGCCGCGGTGTTTACGGAAACTTTGTCTGCGCCAGCTGAAAGCACATTTTTGATGTCAGCGATACTTCTGATGCCTCCGCCCACGGTGAAGGGAATAGACACCACATCTGCGGTTCTTTTCACAACATCCAGCAGGGTGCCCCTTTTCTCGTAGGAGGCTGTTATGTCGAGGAAAACCAGCTCATCTGCTCCTTGCTCCTCGTAAATCGCTGCAAGCTTTGCTGGGTCTCCTTCAATTTTCAAATTTACGAACTGCACGCCCTTGACAACTTTTCCATCCTTGACGTCTAGACAGGGAATTATTCTTTTAGCCAACACTTTTCACAACCTCTATAGCCTGTTCCAAAGTGAACTTTCCCTCATATAGGGCGGTGCCAACTATCACTCCATCAACACCTGTCCCCGCCAACTTAACTAAATCGTTCAAATTGGCTACGCCGCCCGAAGCAATAACTGGAACGCTAACGGTTTCCACAAGCTTCCTAATTTTTTCAACCTGCGGTCCTTTCAAAGTTCCGTCCACGCTTGTGGAGGTAAAGATTATAGTTCCAACTTTCATTTCTTCAAAGGAACGCGCGAGGTCTAAATAGTCTATTGCTGACTTATCCTTCCAACCGTGAAAAGTTACCTTGCCGTTTCTCTCGTCTATGGCTACGGCGACTCGCGGCGAACCGTAACGACGAATAGCCTCTTGAATCAATGCAGGATTTTGAACGGCAACCGTTCCGAAAATTACTCGATAGGCGCCAAACTTCAGCAGTGTTTCCGCCTTCCCTAAAGTTCTGATTCCTCCGCCAATCTGCACATTCACGCGAAGTTCACTCAAGATTTTTTCTATTTCCTCCAAATTTTGCCCAGAACCTATGGCGGCGTCAAGGTCGATTAAATGGATGAGTTCTGCCCCTTGAACCTCTAATCGTTTAGCTGCTTCCAGAGGGTTGTCAAAATAGACTTTTGACCTCGTTGGGTCTCCTTGAACGAGGCGGACGCATTTTCCCCCCATTATGTCAACGGCTGGAATGACAAGCATTTTAGAGCACACCCTTTGCACTTGGAATTTCGGACATAGCCCTTGATTCCAGCGTCACAGCCTCCCGTAGGGCAAGGGCAAAAGCCTTCACCGCAGCCTCGATCTTGTGGTGATCGTTGGTGCCGTAAAGAACCGCCAAGTGCAGGTTTGTCTTTGAAGCTTGGGCTAAGGAGTTGAAGAAGTGTTCAATGTCTTCTGTTTTTAAGTCTTCAATTTGAGGCTGGCTGAGTTTAAGATCTAGACTGGCGTAGGCTCTTCCACCGAGGTCCACCGCGGCTCTTGCAAGGGAGTCATCCATGGGCACGTAGGCTGAGCCAAACCTTCTGATGCCCTTCTTTTCTGCTATAGCTTTTTGCAGTGCTTCTCCCAGGGTTAGGGCAACGTCTTCGCACACGTGATGCTTCAACTCTCCTTTAGCTTTAACTGTTATGTTGAAGAGAGAGTGTTTCGCCAAGGTTATGAGAAGGTGGTCTAAAAACTTGATGCCGGTTTCTGCCTTTCCTTCTCCTTCCCCGTCGATGTTTAGCTTTACGGTTATGTCGACTTCGGTTGTTTTCCTTTCAACTTTTGCTTTTCTCATTCAACTTTTCCTCCTAGACTAGCGTAAAGGTTTGGAATGTCGTTCACGTCTGTCATAACAGCGTCAGCACCGTGCTTTACGTATTGGGAAAAAAGTTGGTCTGGATATTGAGATGAACATAAAACGCCGAAAAACAGTATGTTAGACAAGCCTTGCAAACGAGCATTTTCAATCAACAACATGTCTGCAATACCGTCCCCAACATAAACCACTTTTCCAGCAAGTTTCTCCACCATTTTAATGAAAAAAGTTGGGTTCGGCTTGCCAAGTTGCACGCTTTCACATGCCCCAAAAGGAATCTCCTCAGATGCAAATATGTCTTCTTGGAAAATAAGCCCATTTTCGTCAAAGTATTCCTTTAAATTGTTCTTTTCTAGGAGATAGATTCCTTGGTCTCTAGGTTTTTCCGAATATATCGCAAACTTCCCAAATCTTAAACGAAGCGCGTCAAGTGTCTTTTCTGTAGGAATAAAACTTTCTTTTTCAATAAAACTTTCGTCAAACTTGAAGATGGATGGAACGCCGTAAAATTTGCTGAAGAGCTTCGCACCTAAATACGTTTCCTCGAATAGACGCTTTAGTAGGTCTGGCTTCTCAAGATTGTATGGAACCAGTTTTCTGATAAGGGTTAATTGTTCGCCTCCAGCCTCTGGGAGGATAGGCTTTAGAGCAACTTCGAGAGAACTTTGATTTTCCAGCCTGACGCGTGTTAACAACGATTCTATGCCTACGGCGCTATCATTTTTCGTGTCGACGAGTTCGGTTGCGTTTAGTCCATAGCGTCCAAGAAAGTCGCCGATTTCTCTTAAAGTTTGGAGGAAACTGCCCGCCTCCGAGAACTGAATGTCGCTGAATCGTTTCGTGAAGTTTTGGAGGGTGCGTCTTTTTTGAAGTTTTCTCATTAGGAGGGCTAGGTAGTATGCGATGAGAGCGTACGTGAGGTTCCAATCGTTGTTGTATAGTCCTGTGTCCTTAAAACTCTGAATATCTCCTAGGGTGACGAGTTTTCCCCTTTCCCCTTCAAGGCCAAGAATTTCGAGGAAATAGTAGTCCACAACCCTTCTTATGGTTTGGCGATACGATTGCGAAGTTTGAACCAGAACGCCGTCAAAGTCGAAGATGATTTTTTTGGTGTCGCTAAGGGCTTTCGCAGAGTCTTTCTTAAAGTATATTTTCCTCTCCTCGTCTAGGCATTGATAAGACATTCACTGTTCCTCCAAGGCATCTTTCAAGGCTGAAACGAAGGTTTCGTTCATGCTGCGTGTTCCAACAGTTACGCGTATACAGTTCTCTAAAAGCGGCAGATTACTTCTATCCTTCACTAAGACGTCCCTGCTTTCCAGTTTTTCCTTAACGGTTGAGGAGGAAAGGTTATCCTTGGTTATCTTGAAGAGGATGAAGTTTGCGTCTGAGGGGTACGGGGTTACGCCATCAGTTTTGGCTAAAGCGTCTCTTAACCACTCGCGTTCTTTTATAATGTATTTGATTCGCTGCTGGAAGTAGTTCCAGTTCTGCAAGGCAAGAGCGATGAGTCGTTGAGTCACAATGTTTATTTCAAATGGGTTGGTAACTCGCTTAACGTACTCTGCAATTGACTTGTTTGAGACAAGAAAACCAGCGCGAATTCCAGCTAAACCAAAGGACTTTGAAAAACTTCTTAAGACAACGAGATTTTCAAACTTCCTTGTCCAGTCTATAACCGTGTATTTTGCGAAGTCAACGTAGGCTTCATCCACAACAACGACGCCTTTAAACTCCCGCAAGATTTTTTCTAGGTCTTCTTTTTTGAACTGGTTGCCAGTTGGATTGTTCGGAGAACAAATAATGAACAGAGAGATTTGTTCATCGCATTTTTCAAGCATCCCATCGACATCCAACTCAAAATTTGGTCTAAGCAGAACCGTAACCTTTTTGCCCCCGTACAACTGCGTGAAGTAAGCATACAGGGGAAAAGTCGGCTCAACCACCAAGACTTTTGACTCCTTCTTCACGAAAACCTTCATAAGCGAATCCAAAACTCCGTCTACACCGTTTCCAACAAAGATTTCAGATTCGCTGAAGCCAAAAAACTCTGAGATGGCTTTTACGGCCATGGCACCGTAAAGTGGAGGATATAAACGGACATCAACGTCTTGACAAACTTCAAGGAGCAGTTTTCCCACAATGTCACCAGCCACAGCGAAGTTCTCGTTTAGATCAAGTCTTGTGACTTTTTCATCAAGTTTCCGTGGAAGAATGCTCCCCGCTTCGTAAAGGGGGAGACCAAGAATTTCCTTGCGAACCAGTTCTTCAATTTTCACTTTTGTCACCCCTGATGGAAACTGATCTCGTGTGTCCATTGAAACCTTCCAGTTTTGCGAGCGTGACGGTCATTCTCTCCAAGCTTAAGTAGCCCTTTTTGCTACACTCTAGGAAATTAATTGTTTTGACGAAATCCCTAGTCGAGAGACCTGAGTAGGATTTTGCGTAGCCTCCTGTTGGAAGCACGTGATTTAATCCAGCTGAGTAGTCGCCGAAGGCAACTGGCGAGTATTGGCCCAAGAAAACGGCTCCGGCGCTTTGAATCTTGTCGAAGACCTTGCGGGGAGTCCTTGTTAAAATTTGGAGGTGTTCCGGGGCTATCAGGTTGGCGTAGTCTACTGCTTCCTCAAGGTTTTTGATGAGCACTATTAAGCCTCCTGTTTGCATGGAAGATTTTACAGTTTCTTTTCTGGAGAGTGATTCCCACTGCTTACGTACCTCTTTCTCAACCGCTAGTGCCAAATCCTTGGATGTGGTTAACAGAATCGCCCATGCCCGTGGGTCGTGTTCCGCTTGGGCGAGAAGATCTGCGGCGACGAAAGAGGCGTTGGCGGTTTCGTCTGCTATTATCAGGACTTCGCTTGGCCCCGCTGGAATGTCTATGGCCACGTCTTTGCTTACCTCCAGTTTTGCGGCTGTCACAAAAACGTTTCCCGGACCTATAATCTTGTCTACTTTGGGCACGGTTTCTGTGCCGTAAGCCATAGCCGCTATCGCTTGTGCTCCCCCAACCCTGTATATTTCAGTTACGCCCGCAATGTCAGCCGCCACCAAGAGGGCTGGGTTGGTGTACCCGTTTTTTCTCGGTGGAGAACAAACAATAATTTTCTTGATCCCTACAATCTTAGCTGGGATGGCGCACATGAGCACCGAAGACGGGTAAGAAGCTTCTCCTCTAGGAGTGTAAACGCCGACAGATGATAGTGGCCGGGTTACCTGTCCGACTGTTACTCCTTTTGTGGTCTCCAAAGACCAAGCATTTCTGATCTGCGATTCGTGGAAGCGAGTGATGTTTAACGCGGCTTTTTTCAGGGCATTGATCTGTTCGGTTTCAAGCTTTTCATATGATTTTTCAATCTCCTTTTTGGTGACTTTCAGTTTTGACTTGGTAAGGCGTACGTTGTCGAATTTTTCGGTATAAAGTAAAAGGGCTTCGTCGCCGTTTTCCCTGACATCCGTTATTATTTTTTTAACCGACGAAGAAATTGAGGACAAATCCGTTTTTCCTCGGTTCAAAACCGCATCTAGCATTTTTTCTTTAAACTCTTGGCTGGTCAGAATCCTCATTTATTCCAGTCCTCCCTGCTTTAGTCTACTGAGAAACTCTTTAATTTCGCTTTCAAATGTTCTGAAGGAAATTTTGTTGCATGCTAGTCTACACGTTGAATCAAGGATGGTGGCGATTACTTTGAGGTTGTTTTTCCGCAAGGTTTCGCCTGTCGACGAAACATCTACGATTATTTCGGCCAAACCCAGCTTTGGGGCTAGTTCGGCTGTTCCGCGAACCCTTAGGATTTCCACCTGCTTTCCTAGGCCTTCAAAGTACCTTCTGCTAAGGTTTGGAAATTCTGTTGCGACTTTTGCCACTATTGAAATGTCTTTAACGGAGCGAATTGTTGAGTTTTCGGGAACCGCGACGACGAGTTGGCATTTTCCAAAACCTAAATCCAGTAGTTCGTGTACGTCTGCTTCTCTTTCAAGGATGAGGTCGTGGCCAGTTATGCCTAGGTCCACGGCGCCGTACTGAACGTATAGGGGCACGTCGAAGGCTCTGACGAAGATTGCCTCGAATCTTGGGTCAGAAGTTTTGGAAACGTAGACTCTTTCCTCTTCGAGTATGTTTATACCTGCACGTTGAAGCGCTTTGATTGAGGGTTGCCTGAGTCTGCCTTTGCTTGGTATTGCGATGCGAATCTTTCTTTTCATGAAGATGAGCCTCCTAGGTTTTGAAGAAAAGTTTCAATCGTTACGTTCTTCTTTACGTTCGACTTGGGGTCATATACGATCACAGGCTTTTCAATGGTTGAATCCACGAAAATCACGTAATCTATTCCAGCAAGCTCCGCATATTTCAAAACTTTCTTCTCGTCGCTTTTTGTCACGTCTAAGAGTGCCACAACCCCGGCGTTATGAAAAGCGTTAACAGCTTTTACCGCGGCACTTCTGAATTTAGACGCTACCAGAATCCTGATTTTTTCCCTTTTTTGCGGTTGAAAACCTTGAGCTGTCAGAGCTTGCAAGCACTTTTCAATCTCCAAGGCGAAGCCTATTGCCGGAATTTTAACTTTTCCAAACTTTTCAATAAAGTCGTCGTATCGGCCTCCTCCTCCAAGGGGTAAACCGAAATTTGGAACAGAAGCCTCGAAAACGATTCCTGTGTAGTATTCAATTTTTCTTGTAAGCGAGAAGTCGAAGAAGACAAGGTTTTCGATGCCGTAGTCAGTTAGGACATCCTTGACATCCAAGAGTTTTCTTAGATGATCTTCTGTCTTTCCGTACTTTGATGAACCAAGCGAAACGGATGAAACTTCGTCTAGTCGTCTACAGGAGGAAAGTTTTAGGAAGATTTCTCTTAGTTTTGGCGGAATTTTGTTTTGGTCCATGAATTTTTCTAGACGTGCTTCGTCTCTGTATCCTAGAAGATTTTGAAGTTTGGCTCTCTTTTCTTCGTCTAAACCTGTTGCTTTCAACAGGTCTTTTAGGAGGCTGGCGTGTCCGACATCAACTCGCACTTCCTTTAAGCCGATTTTTTTTAGAGATGAAATTAGAAGGGCTAGTATTTCTCCGTCGGCTTCTGGGGTGTTGCAGCCTATTAGTTCAACTCCAGCCTGCCAGAATTCCCTTCCCCTTTCAATGTAGGATTGGCTGTATCTGAAAACGTTGCATATGTAGAATAGTCGAATTGGTTCTGGGGTGGAGGGCATCCTAGTTGTTATGATTCTGGCAACTGGCGCTGTCATTTCTGGTCTTAGGGCCACAATTTTTCCGTCGAAATCTTGAAATTTGAACATGCTGTCAACTAGTTCTGATCCTACGCCTGTGGACAATGCTTCAACGAATTCGATGGTGGGGGAACGGATTTCCTGATAGCCCCAGAGTTTAAATTTTTCTCTTAACCCCTCTTCGATGTAGCGGTAGTACTCAACTTCTAATGTAAGGTAGTCTCTTGTTCCTTTCGGTGTGTGTAGTTTGGTGAACGTCATACCTCCAGTTCACTGCGTGACCTCCGTGGGCAATTTGTGGGTTGAAACCCATATTGTGCACATGCTTATATAAAGGTTTCTGAAAAAGATTAGTGGAGATCGAGAACATGCGCATGTCCGAAATAGTTCGAATAGATTCCAGAGGAAGGGTAACTATGCCTTCTTCCATTCGCGACGCTGTTAGGCTTTCTGAGGGCATGTACGTTATACTAATAGCTGATTTGGACAGAAAAGAGGTTAGGATTGTTCCGTTTGCCGACCCAGAAGCTAGGCTGGTTGAATTTCGCATAACCTTTGCGGATGCCCCTGGCGCCCTTGCGAAGGCTGCTGCTGTGCTGGCAAAGGAGGGCGTCGACTTGTTGTCCAGCGAATCCAGAACCCTGCGAAGGGGGGAATCAGCAGAGTGGTTTGTTATAGCTGACGTTTCCAATTGTAAGTGCAGACTGGAAGAACTTGAAAGGAAGGTTGTGGAGGAGGCAGCTGCAAAAGAGGTGAAGCTCCGAAGCTTTCCCTAAATGCAGAGCTTAAAAACTTTAGTTAAGCTTTTATTCTCGTTGATATGCTTTCTTCAAGTTTCTCAGGCAACGGGTTCTTTATATTTCTCTCTCATATCCTATGGTTCTGTTTTCTCGTCTTAATCGGGAACTGCGCACCTCAGTGCACACTTTTAAAGGTGTTCGATATATTTCATATTGTTCTATGGGATGCTTACAGAAGATTGGGGTATGGTGGGGTGAATGGAACGCGTGCCCAAAAAAGCCATAGACGCTATGGAGGAAGCGTTAAATGAGATCAGTAGGTCGGCTGGAATCAAGTTTATCTGAAATTGTGAACACCGTTAAAACGGTGGATGGCGTCGTGGGAATAATTCTCTTCGGCAGTGTTGCAAGGGGGGAGGCTGATGAGGGATCAGACATCGATTTGCTTGTCCTTTTTGAGGATGAGGATAAGATGCGGATGAACGAGTGGGAGGTCACTCGTCGCATACCTCCTAACCTGTTTACTCAATCGATTTGTGCGTGCGCTTCAACCCTCAAGATGATGAATCCTGTCTTTCTCCAATCGGTGCTAGAGGAAGGACTGATCCTCTATGCGCAGTACCCGCTAGTGTTAAGGTCTCGCCTGGCCAACGCTGTTGTTTGCTTCATAGTGACATACTCGCTAGAGGAACTGCCTCAAAGGGAAAAGAAGAGGGTTAACTACAAATTGTTTGGGAGAAGGATGGCAGAGCGTCGGTACCTCGGGCTTGTTGAGGAACGCGGTGGAAGACATCTTGGAAGGGGATGCTTCCTCATTCCGAAGGAAAACGCAGAAGTTGTTCTAAACGTTTTGAACGAACATAATGTAAAATATGAGTCTATAGAAGTGTACATTCCAAACAAAGCACAGGTTGGCACCCCGGCATTTCTCCAACTTTAGAAATAGACACAATAACTCTAGCGTATTTATCATTCTTACAACTGAAAACCGTCTAACATAGACAAAAGTTTATTTATTCTGGTCCTATTTTCATGAGGCCCGCGCGCGCACGCACAAGTCTTATCAGGATGGACTCAGTTCCAGCAAATAGACCAAATTTCTCTAGATTTTTCCTCATCCGTAGCCAAGAAACCCTCAGGTATTAGATTTCGCGAAGCAGAATCATCTAAAGTCCGTTCCAAGACATTGTTGGCTGCATTTGCCCATGCTATTCAGGCAAGGCGCTCACAAATCTTGCTAAAGAACACATACCAATTCCTCTGGAGATAGTATGCCATATTCGGCTTGAGCTTCAGCAAGGTAGAACCAAATTCCTCTCCAAATAGTTCGATTTTCAATTTCAGAGAAAATCTCGCTCATTTCTTGACTGCCATATCTCCATGTGAAACGTGAAAGATACGTGTCTCACCAAATTTCTCTCCATTCAAATGCTTTTCCTCTGTATTCAAGTCTTTTATCGTTCGTGAGGTATTATTTTAAACAATGGTACGTTGGTCATAAGGGCTTTCATCAAGCTGTCTCTCAATTCATCACTATTACGTGGAAGTTCTTCTCTGGGAAGATAAATTCGTGAAACCGATCCTCCGAACATAAAAGAGTGTATTTGACTTTCTGATCTTAATTGTTCTTCCCAGGAGGTATCAACAATAGGCAAGATATTAATGTACTCTTGTGGTGGCTGCGCTGACCTAAAGAATTTGTAATATGCTCCTGATCGGGCCGGCGTCTGAGACAGGAATGTTGGTATGCCATGCATTTGCGAAAGGTTATCCAACATGGTTTTCAATTCCTCAAGAAAGGCAACGATTTTTCCAACAACATTTCTCTTTGCCTCCACTGTGGCTTTTGATCCCTGGAAAAAATCAGCCAGCCCAACAAGTCCAATGTGCAAGCTGGAATGTTCCACATCAAAGTATTTGTGGTCAGGATCAGGCGGGGTAGCTTGGCCTGTGATCTGTAACAACGGATCCTTCATCTTAAGTCTTGACTTAAGTTCGGTTCTTTTCTTTAGGTCAAAATAAACAAGATTTTTGATCAGCTCTTCAACATGTGAAAGTATTCCTTTAAAGTTTTCTTTGTCAGATACGTTTACTTTTTTTCTTATCTCGGGGAGATTCAAAGAAGCAAAAGTCATTATGCCTTTGCGCTGGTCATCCTCCGTTCCGTCAGAGGTGATTCTTTGAATTTCGCAAGAATATGATACATGAGAACCTGAAACCTTATTCATCGTGCTATCCATATTCACAAAGTATATAGGAATGTGTCTCAGATCAGATACTTTCAAAATTGACAAAATTGTTTCAAGTGTTTTGGAGGATATTTTCTTATGGTCATTCAAGGAATTAACAGAGACTTTCAGAAACACTCTTGGATATATCGGGGCATAAGTATTTTCTTCCTTTTTCTTACACATCATTTCGAGCAAAACATCAGCAGTGTCCCTCGCACATTCCCAATAATCACGGTATCGGCTTTCTTTCTCCTCGCCTTCCATGATTATATTAGAATTTTCTATGGGGCTGTTTTCATACTCTAATGTGATGCTTGAAAACACAGGATCCATCGGTCTGGCCACGTACAATCGCCAAATTTCCGAGATAAACGCCTCAATATACTGTCTCAACCGATGCTCGTATTGGTTACCTGTTGCGGCTTCCTTCATCTTCTTGACAAACGGAGCCATTAATACATTAAAATGGTCAATGTTCTGTGATCCCCCAACTTCAGACCGACACATAGCTAGTACAGCGCAAACACATGCAAGAGCAGAATCTAGATGGCGTGCTGGACGAGAAGAGTGGAATTGCGTTTTTACTCCATACTGAAAGAACCAACGCATGTCGTGGTTTATGGTTAGTGGTTGAAAGACGTTAGACAACCCATGGAAATACATGATAGATCCACGGTCTGAGCTAATGCGAAGGTCATCGGGTAGTCGTCTCAAGTTAATGGTACAGAGGATCCGCTTGCCAGGTGATTGAAGATGAATTCCGTGATAGCTGGGTGTCTTCAGGGAGTTCTCCAAGTGTTTCCAAGACCATCCTATATCAGAGTACTTGAATGCCATGTTTTCAAAGCGCTCTCTGTTATACCTATCTTTTTCATGGTCCGCCATTTCTTGAAGCGCCTCAACTACTAGTGCTCTTATGGTACCTTTCCATATTTTCTCCATGCGAACGTAGCCCAGACCGTTGGCATAATCTTCGACTCTTCGAGCTACAATATCAGCTTCCTTGACTTTCATGTTGAGTTCATGTAAAAGAGATTCGATGATTTGGGTGCGCCCTTTACTTCCCCAATGTTCAGTTGAGGTTGCGAAACGAACACTGGGAGGCTTCTCCCTTGACAGTGGCAAAAACCTTTTTTTAATTCGCCATTTTTTTGGTCTTTGATCATCCGTTTCCAAAATTCCAGCCTTTGCAAGCTTGTCAAGATAGCGATACAGAGTCTTGGTACTTATTTTGATCCCTTGTTTTTTGAGCGCAATATTAATGTCGTTAAACGTGGCACTGACCTTTGCATCAACTTCTCTGAGAATCCTTACTGTTGCGTTAGAATTGGACCCTAATGCGGCGATCTGTTCTCTTAAAATGTCTAAAGATGGATCCAACATCATTAACACCTTCAATCTTGCAAGAAGTTCTTATATGCTTATATACTTATTGGTCCTTGGCTGAGAATAATCCATATTTCATGAAGCAATTCTTAAAAAATTACAAGAAGATTTATTTTTCTCGCAAAAAAGGACAATCATGGGTGGAACAGAATGTCTCAGTCAAAAGAGGATAGAAAGGCACCTCCTAGCGAGACGGATAAATTTTTCTGGGAGGACGACCCAGCCAGAACGTTGCATGTGCCTGCAGCATCCAAAACAATCTCTGGGTCAAGCAAAACCATGTTTGATGTAGGAAAAATGTTGGAGAATATAAAGAATGAGGCAACAGATCCTGAAGAGCGTGAGATATGCCTAAAAGTGGCTGAGAAATGGTTTTCCGATGCTGTTGGAGTACCTACACATGTAGTTCCTATCGAGATAGGTACAGATGGGACATCAGAAAAATATACCCGAGGAGCCGCTGTCGTGGTTCCTCTAGTCATTCAAAGAGTTAACCCCCTAGTCTTCTCATACTCGTAACCCCTCGCTATGGCAAGTCTGCTCAAAGATTTCTTCATGAGAGGAAACTGAGCGAGGAAGAAGTCTTGGAAATCCATGACACCCTTGTTCGATACGCGTTAGTCTTGGCGACGGACACGTTCGATGGAGACAGACCTTCAAGAGCTTTTATGGATTATTACAATAAGGCTGAAAGTAGAATGGAGGGGATCAGGCAAACCAATTGGAAGCTGAAAGAAGGTGAAATAGCCCCTCCTGAACTCCTTCTCAAGGACTTCATCGTAAACGGCGTTAAAGTCCAGAAGTTAATCGATCTCATTCATCAGGCTAAGCGATCTGTACCTTCATACTTACAACCGTACCGCTTTACACAACATGGAGACGAGTATCCGGGCAACCTTTTCATGGTGATAATACCCGTCACCACTGATCCCTTCTCGCGTATAAGAAAGTGGAAATTGTCGGACTTTGACAATCTGACGACCTCTGCCATTAGAGGTATTGAGATATACGGAGAAGAGGGGAAAATTAACGAAATCAACTATAACTATAAGTCGGTCGTCAGAGAGGATCTTAAAGAGGCCACAGAAAGGGCACTCAACGAACTAAAAAAGTGGGCCAGTCTTCATGGTGATAAACACTTTGAGGTTCGGTTTTACTACTTTCTAGGCTTAGTCCAGATATGTGTTGCTGCTAAAATTAACGACCCTACCCTCTGCAAAATTCTCCTAGCTGAAGGGAGCAAGAATCTACATTATTTCGTCAATGAATCCGAAAAAGGAAAGAATAAGCGAGGTGTTGAGGGTTGAAAGTTTACTATAAGCGATTAGTCATTCCCACAACGAGCCGGCTGGATGAAGTGGACATTACTGACCACACGCAACATGAAGTGCAAAAAAGTGAGGTGCAAAACGGTATGGCTTTCATTTTTGTTCCACACAACGGAGCCGCTCTAACCATCAATGAGCATCAAAAAGAAATATGGAACGACAGCTGGAGATGCTATCAAACTTGGGCCCCTCTCGATGGTAACTATGAACATCATAGGACATGGGGTGGAATGGAAAAGAACGGCATGGCTCACGTTCTTTCGAATTTCATGGCGAAATCCATTCCTCTCTTGATCCTTAACGGCAGGCTTAGGCTAGGGACATGGCAGCAGCTGCTGTTGTGGGAGATGGATGGACCAAGAGAACGTCAGGTGGACGTCATGGTGATGGGGGAATGAGAGCCGTCATCTTTGATCTCGATGGAACTCTGTATAAAAGTGCCAAATTGAGCTCAGACATCTGGAGAAATCTTGTTAAGGTGGTTGCGGAAGAACTTGGAATATCGGAAGAGAAGGCCTCTGAATTCATCATCAAGGGAAAGAAGCGGCACCTCACCGTAACCAGAACTGTAGAGGCTATGGGGATCTCAAGGATTAGATTGTATGAGAGGTTAGCTAAATCTGTTAACCCTTCAGAATATTTAAATTTAGACCCTCGGCTCCAGTCCCTTGTCGATGAGCTGCACGACAAGGGATATAAGGTTGCCGTGGCAACGGACTCCGGTAGATCCTTAGCTGTTAAGATCCTCGACGCGATAGGGATTTTAAATAAGCTAGACTCAGTAGCCACCAGTTCCGAGGCTGCACCGAAGCCGGAGCCAAACATCTACCTCTATGCCCTAAGTAAGTTAAATATTTGGCCTAACCAGGCTGTTTATGTAGGAGACCGCTTGGAAGAGGCTAGAGGAGCTAAACAAGCCGGTCTCTCTACGCTCTTACTCTCCAAACTTCCAGTTGATAGTCCTTGGGTTGATTTCACCATCAGGGACTTAAACCAGCTACCTAAAATCTTGGAACATCACACTCCGTTCATCATGACCATATCTAGCGACGGATTTCTGGACTCATCTGGTTTTAAAGGTATAACTCGACTCGAAACCAGACTAGAGGACGTATACCAAGAATTTCAAGATCGGGACTATGTAGAGAAGTTATTACGAAAGGGACAAAACCCCATTATTAGAGTGAGGGAAAGGATTAATTTAAAGGGAGAGGGCCTGCTCAAGCTTTCAGTTCAGGCGATTTCATCGGGGAAGATCGGGAAAGAATATTTCTTAACTCCTCTACACGTCCATGACAAAAGCGAATTGATGGTGGGGATATCGGGAAAGGGGTTGGTTCTGCTACAATGTGGAGAATTAGCTGACTTGAAGCGCCTTGAAAGAGGAAAGTTGGTATACATTCCTCCTCGTTGGGCACACAGATGCATTAACATAGGCAACGAGAGGTTCGTCTACATAGCTATTTACGATTCTGAGATAAGGAAAAGCTACGGCATGAAACCCATCTACACAGCGATAGAGGGCGAAGATGGTAAGCCCAAGCTGATCCATGTGGAAGATGAGTAGAATGAAAATTTTTAATCTCTCCATACATAGTAGAAAGCAGAGAGAACTAATTGACATAACTGACTATGTTGAATCGATTATCCGTGAGAGTCGGATTACAAACGGGCTAGTTATCATCACCACACTACACGTGACAGCTGGAATCCTGATTAACGAATACGAGGATAAACTGAAATGGGACATTCTCAATAAACTCACTGCCTTGTGCGCATCTCGCTCATACCGTCACCACCGTTATCACTACGAAGATGGTAGGCCAGCGGTTAATGCTCCATCCCATCTGGCCGTTATCTTAGCCAGCCAGCCAAGTGTAGCCCTGTTGATAGAAAACGGGTCTTTGCTTTTATCTAGGAGGCAAAGGATCATGCTCTTAGAAGCCGATGGGCCTAAAGAGAGAAGTCTCAAAGTCCGTGTGGTCGAAGAGTGAAAAGTTACAGTGTGGTGATCATTTGATAGACATCCATGTCCATCCGTTTCTTCTGAAGGAGCTAACGGAAAAGCGCCCAGAGCTTTTAGAGGGTACCAAGGCATACTTGGGCATAAAGATTTCACCTCAACCGTTGGAGACACTAGTGAGACAGATGGAAGTAGCTGGAGTCGTCAAGGCTGTCTTGCTTGCCTTAGACCTCACATCCAAGTTAGGATGTAAGCTACCATCCAACGAGGAGGTAGCTGAGCTGGTTAGGATGGACCCAGACAGGTTCATTGGGTTTGCTAGTGTTGATCCTTTGCAGGGTCAAGAGGCTGCGAGACAATTGGAACATGCTATTAACGAACTAGGCTTAAGAGGTCTGAAGCTACATCCACCACTTCAAGATTTTGAACCCTCTGACCCAAAGTTGAGACCCGTGTTCAAAAAGTCTGAAGAATTAGAGATTCCTATTCTAGCTCATACCGGAATGACTTGGCAAAGGAGTTGTATATTAGAGCTCAGTCATCCGATGCTATGGGATAAAGTAGCTATGGATTTTCCAGATCTAAAAATAATCCTAGCACATTGTGGATGGCCTTGGGCGTGGGACGCAGCAGTGTTAGCAATGCGACATCCAAACGTCTATCTGGATATAGCTAACACCTACACTGGAACGCCCTCCGAACACCTGTCTTTAATATTAACAGAAATGATGCCGAAGAGAATTGTAGAACGATTTCTAGCAGATAAACTACTGTTTGGATCAGATTTCCCGTATATCGAGTTACATAAGATGGCCGAGTCTGTAAAGAAGTTGCCCATAGCAGATGAAGTCAAACTGCAGATTCTAGAAACAAACGCATCTAAGCTACTTGGGTTGTTATTATAGCGCGCGATATCGACACCCAAGAGTGACTGTTGCTTGAAATCGAATATCAAAATCTTTATGCTTCAGGGCCTGAATAAGTGGTTCAACTACCCTTTTACACCCTATCTTTACAAAAATGTCTGCAGCGCCCCATCGAAGATGAAACGACTGTTCCATTGTCAAACTGAATAGGGTATTCGAGAATCTTACTCGAAACATTATTTGAAAAAAGCGCGCGCGATTAATTCGGAATGTTGAAAACATAAAGTTTATATAACGCTTGAGTGTCTCACTGTTTAGGTGTTTATATGTCTAAGCGTACAACCATCCTGCTTGATAAGGAACTCTACGAGGAACTTGTGAAGGAAAGTTTAAGAAGATACGGAACTGTTAAAGCTCTATCTAAAGTTTTGAATTCAATATTGTTGGAGACTTTTAAAGGTAAGAGAGAGATGCTAAGGTTAATCTACTCAGAAAAAGCTGCGAAAACAACATGTGAGGAGTTTGAAAAGTTTCGGAGAGAACTGTCAAGAAGGCTAGAATCCTGATCCTAGACACTACTTATCTTTTGCCTCTTGCTAGAATTGAGATAGACGTGGATCTTCTAAGGGCCGTAGCTGACGGCAAAGTTGACTTAAAACTGGAAGACATAACCGTTAATACTATTTCGCTTTTTGAGCTCCAGGCAAAGGCCGCAAAGTTAAAAGTGCCAGCGAACTTTGTGATCGAAGCTATAGAGGCAATTCTCAAAACCTTCAAGATAGAGCAATTCCACAAGCCAAAAATTATAGAGGTTGCTAGCGAAATAAGAAATATGCTGCCAGATTACATCGACTGCGTTATAGTTGCAACCGCGGTTTCGCTGAAGAATGATTTATTAACGGAGGACTCTTTAATACTATCCAGAAGAGGACCAATTAAGCAAAAGTATGGGATAAAAATATCAAAATTTTCAGAGTTTGTTGGAAAATGATGAACTTCGTTGCCCAAAACGTTACGTTATGAGACGTGCGTCATGGTTAGTTACTGACTGTTGGTTTCTCATTGGCATGAAATATTTAGGATTATATGGTGTATGTCTTAAACTGATAAATGTTGTTTAATTAAAATAGTGCGCTAGAAGAATTGGATATTTCTCCTTTATTTCATCTAGAATATTTTTAACAGCTTCTCCGATAACTTCGATTCTTCTGATCACGGCGTCTTGGTTTTTCTTGAACTTAAAAATTCATCTTTTGTTATTCCTTTTGTGTATTCTTCTATTCTTTCCATGCTCTCCAAGATATGCTCAATGAAGATTTTTGGATCCTTCTTCATAAAATCACTTTTTGCTCCTGTAAAATCCTATTTTTGACAGGGGATTTAGGGAATTGTATGTGAGAACGTCAACTTTTCTTCTTAAAACTTCTTCTAATTCTATTTTCAGCCCTGCAAAATCAAGCAAACTTTTGTCGCCTTTAAACTCAACAAGGATATCTATATCACTGTCTTCTTTTGTTCCTCCCTCACAAAAGAGCCGAAAATCGCCGCTCTTTTGATGTCATGGCGTTGCAAGACTGGGATGATTTTGTTCTTTATTTCTTCTAGTTCCCTACTCATCATATAGGTAATGTTGCTTCAATGCTTTTATCTCTACCCTTTTCAAAATGGGCAAGAGAAGTGAAGTTCCGAAGCTTTCCTTAGAATGTGGCTTGTGTCCATGAATGGTTTTATGGCTAGAGTGAGGTTTGTTTTCGTTTTTTCCAGAGGATTGTTGTAACTGCTATTCCTATTGCTGCGATTGCGGCTGCTGCTCCTATGATCCACATGGGGAAGGCTTCGGTCGGAGGTGGAGGAGGCGCTTCTGCTGGAAGAACCGTTACGGTTATCGAGTGGGTTGCAGTGTTTCCTGCTGCGTCTTTAACAGTCAGAGTTACTGTGTAGTTCCCCGGACTTGTGTATGTGTGGGTTGCCGTGATGCCAGTTCCTGTTGTTCCGTCTCCGAAATTCCATTCGTAGCTGACTATGCCCACGTTGTCGTTGGAGGCGCCAGCGTCAAAAGTCACAGCGACGCCGACATTTACTGTTTGGTCATCTCCAGCGTCAGCGATAGGTCTGGTCTGATCCAGTATGATAAAATCACTTTCGGGTTTTGAATATAGTCCGGCGTTGTCTCTATAGAGCACATGAATGTCTTTGCTTCCTTCTCCGATTGTCAAGAACGTCCATGATTTGAAGGTGGTGTATGGCTCCCACGCTGTCCATATAGTGTGTGTACCGTTAGATTCTGCGAGACACATCTGAGCAACGCCAGAGGTGGCGTCTTCTGCTGAGAGTGTTAGAATCACTGTTGACGAGTTTGTGTAGGTTGTGCCTCCCGCGATTGTAATAGAACCAGCTGGCGGGACGGTGTCCAGAATAATCGTAGCTGAGTATGTGGATATTAGCCCGGCACGGTCTTTGATTTGGTAGTAGACTGTTTTTGGGCCGTCTCCGTCTTGTAGGATCCAGGCCTTGCTTAGCGAGAAAGTTTCCCATGGTTCAGTATCCCATACACCATCGTTGCTATACCTGACCTCGGAAACACCTGAGAATAGGTCATTTGCGATTAGGTTTAGCGTCACTGAGGCTGAAGTTGTATAGGCATTACTATTGTTGATTATGATTGAGCCCGTCGGAGCAGTCTTATCGATTTTCATTGTTTGGAACTTGGCTGTTTCTGGGTTGCCCCCTTTGTCTGTTGATTTGTAATAGACTGTGGTGGTTCCTTCGTCGGTGATGGTGAAAGTTGTTGTAAAGGTGATCCAGGTGGCGTTGTCAAAGCTGTATTCTGTTTTGTCAACTCCTGAGATATCGTCTGAGGCTGACAGGGTCACAGTGACATCTGAAGTGAACCAACCGTTGCTGCCAGGCACGCCGCTTAGACTAATAGTGGTTGTTGGTGGTTTAGAGTCTGGCGGCGTCACCGTAGCGGTTTTTGTTTCGCTTTCTGCTGGACATGTGTTTTCGTCGCCTTGCCAGCTGGCTTTGATTTCGTATGTGCCTATTTCTATTGTTGCCCATAGGTAGGTGTAGTGGCTGTTTGAGTCTGTTTTGACCGTGGCCAGTGTGGTCCATGTTCCGCCGGAAAGTCGATAGAAAATTGTTACATTAATGTCAACACGAGCAGGTGTGATAGTTCCGTTTATGGTCACGTCGGAGCCAACAGTTACTGTAGAAGGGGTTACGTTGACTGTAATGATGCTGCTTGCTTTCTCGATTGTTACGGACTTTGTGATGCTGTGGGTAAATCCATCATTGTCTGTCACTGTTAGGTTTATTGTATACGTGCCAGCTACTGCATAGAAGTGTTTTATTATCGGGGTCGTTACGGTTGCAACGTTACCATCGCTGAAATCCCACCGATATTCAACAATAGTGCCATATAGGTCATAGCTGGCTGAAGCATCAAAGGTAATAGTTTCGCCTACGAGTGGAAACTCTGGTGAGTAGCTGAAATCAGCTATTGGAGGAACCGGAACCCATGGATTCATGAGTGGATATTGGTCTCTATTGTTTGCATCAATAACGTATGGTGTATCGCCTATGCCATCGCTTCGAGGCTGATCTTGGTTAGGTCCGCTCCTCTCATCAATGCCTGTGTAGTCGCTCCAATGGTTGCCGCCTGAAGGATAACCATCATCCCATAAGTTAAGAGGAGCAGCTTCTCCATAGTATAAAGAGACTTGCCGTGTGTTGTTGATGAAGTTGTTATGATAAATTTTGTTGTTATATGAATCGCTGAGCCCGATGCCCAAGCCGCTTTTTGTTACGTTGTTTCCAGAGATGATGTTGTTGGTGGAGTGGTAGCAGAGATAGATGCCATAGTTGCTGCTTGTTATTTTGTTTTTGGAAATGATATTGTTGGAGGAATGCATACCAAGAGAGATGCTGATGCCCAATCCATTGTTTATGGTGTTGTTATGAATTAGGTTATATTTAGAGCTCGTAAGGACTATACTATATCCGCTGTTGTTTATGGTGTTGTCCTTTATGGTGGAGCCCGAGCCGCCTATGAAGATGCCTGATCCATTGTTTATGGTGTTGCCGATAATAATGCTGTTGCTCCCGCCACTGATACCACAAGAATTTTCCAAAGTGTTGTCACGTATGATGTTATTGCCACCTGCCGAGATGCCATACCGATTGTTTGCTATAATATTATCATACACAATATTGTTGTGCGGGTTATAATCCTTCATGCCATCTACCCAGTGCGCGGTTGTGATAATTGCGATGGCAGAGCCTTTGTTGTTAGTTATAGTGTTGTCATGTATTGTATTGCTGTGAGAATATCTTATCTCGATACCTGCATCAACACTCCCGGTCATGTTCGTTACGAAATTGCCATATATGGAATTGTGGCTTATGATGTTATACGGACTCCCGCTAATATCAGCGCCTTCCCATCCATTTCGCAAGGTGAATCCGGTTAAGGTAACATTATTTGCCGAAATTGTAACTACAGTGCCAGTTCCGCCTCCGTCAATTATAGTGGTCTCTGTATTCTCTCCAATAAGCGTCAAAGTTTTGTTCACAAGGATGTTTTCGTAGTATGTTCCGTTGTATACGTATATGGTGTCTCCTGGACTGGCCGCGTTTATGGCTTCCTGTATTTTCGAAAAGTCTGCTGATCCATCATCATCCACAGTCCACGCTCTGGTGAAAGCCAAGTCATCTATGTTGTAAAAAGCACTTGGATATTCTGAGGATCTGGTTATAGTTATCCGGGTAATTGTATTAAAGGGAAGAGAATAGAAAATTGGTCCTCCAGGTGTAGGTTGGGATTTGGCTGAATCGCTACGCTTCCTAACAAAGCTGTACCGCTGTAGGCACTGAATGTAAGCGTATTATCTTCGTATCCTGCACTATATACATTAAAGTAAGCGCTAACATTGGATACAGGTATAGTAAAATCAATAACAGCAGGAAAAGGGAATCCTATTGCAGTAATGCTTCCAGAGTGTGCTGGGTAATTAGGGTCCTCCCCATAGGCATACCAATCGCTACCAAATATCACTCCTAGATCTTCATAGTATGAACCGATAAGACTTTGAGGATCACCCACCGGGCCGCCAGGATATAACTCCTCAAATGTAATTGTTGTTATATTTCCTTCAGCTTTCACCGTTAATACATTATACACCAAAGTTAACATGCCTATAAACAGCAGTGTCAGCATTACTCCTGAAACTGCTTTTCTCGTCAATCCCATTCTCCTTTCTCCAACTTATACAATAGATACATTTGGTCCAGTAATATTATAATATTTATAAACTCTTCTAGTACACTGTGATGCTTCGGGTTCCTGGTAGTTTCCTTATTTCGCTGATTAGTTCTGGAGGAATTTCTCCCTCGATGATTAGGGTTAGTTTGGGCTGGGCACTTATGCTGGGATCTTCTGCCAAAGCCTGTCTTATGCTCAGTCCTTTCTCTGAAACTTTCCTCGTGACATTGGCTATGATGCCTGTTTCCCGAGCGTCTTCTGGAACAAAAACGATTACGCCCAAGTTAAATTCGCGAGCAACTTCCTGAAGGGAGCACACCTGTCTAAGATTCTTGTAGATTCTTTTCACCTCGGGTTTTGAAAGAATTGTTTGAACGGTACTGTCAACGGCTCTGCGCTCAACTCCAGCTTCCCTGGCTATTTGGGTGTGGGCTATCTCTATTCCGCCGCTTACAACTTGGCCATCTTCCCTAACTTGGAAGCCCCTTTCAAAGAGGAGTTTCGCAACCTTTAGTTGCGCTGGGAAGTCTTTGAAGTATTTTTCAATTCGACTCCACATGCCCTTCCCCTTAAGGTAGAGTATTGTTCGACAAAGTTTATATATGTACTTCGATGTATAAACTTATCCCTAAAAACCTAGAAACGGAGCAAAACATATGGCATCCAGAAAAATAATGCTAGATGAAGAAGAGATACCTAAACAATGGTATTCCATTTTATCAGACCTCCCAAAACCACTTCCTCCCATGCTAAATCCTGAAACAAGGGAACCTGTACCTCCTCAGGCTCTAGAAGCTGTGTTTGCTAAGGAACTCGTGAAGCAAGAGGCTAGCCGAGAACGTTGGATAACTATACCCGAAGAAGTGCGTGAGGTTTACCGGTTATGGAGACCAACACCCCTCTACCGAGCAATCAACCTTGAGAAAGCCCTAAAGACGCCCGCCAAAATCTACTACAAATACGAAGGAGTAAGTCCTCCAGGAAGCCACAAGCCTAACACTGCTGTTGCCCAAGCTTACTACAACATGAAAGAAGGCACGAAGAGGCTTACAACAGAAACCGGGGCAGGTCAATGGGGTTCAGCGCTGGCCTTTGGTTGCATGTTGTTTGGAATGAAGTCAACCATTTACATGGTTAAAGCAAGCTACTACCAAAAGCCCTACCGGAGAGTCATGATGGAAACTTGGGGCGCCGAAGTTTTTCCAAGCCCAAGCGAGAAAACAAAATTTGGAACAAAGGTTCTTGAAGATGACCCCGAATGCTCGGGAAGTCTAGGAATATCCATAAGCGAAGCCGTAGAGGATGCGGTTACACACGAGGACGCTAAATACACTCTTGGAAGCGTCGTTAACCACGTTCTTCTCCATCAAACCGTTGTTGGTCAAGAAACTCAGAAACAGATGGAACTTTTGGACGATTATCCAGATTTGATTGCAGGATGCATAGGCGGAGGAAGCAGTTTTTCAGGATTATACTGGCCCTTCTATTACGATAAAGTCTCAGGCAAGTCTCCGAAGGAAACTGAGTTCTTAGCCGTAGAATCCACGGCTTGTCCCAAGGTAACGAGAGGTTACTACACGTATGACCATGGAGACAGCGCCCGAATGACTCCCTTGGTTAAAATGCATACTCTTAGCCACATGTTTGTACCCCCACCTATCCACGCTGGTGGACTACGTTACCACGGAATGGCTCCAACCCTCTGTTTATTGAAGGAGGAAGGGATAGTAAAAAGTAAGGCTTACAATCAGGTTAAAACCTTCGAAGCAGCAACCCTCTTCGCCAAGACTGAAGGTATACTGCCAGCTCCTGAACCTGCCCATGCCATAAAGGCTGCAGTTGATGAAGCTCTTGAATGCAAGAAAACTGGTGAGAAGAAGACCATACTTTTCTTGCTTTGTGGACACGGCTACTTTGACATGCAAGCCTACGACGACTACAACAGTGGCAAGCTACCTCCATACGAGTATCCTAAAGAAAAAGTAGAAGAATCTATGAGAAAGCTTAAGGCGCTTTATCCGTGGCTGGATGTAAAAATATAAGACTTTAAATTCCTACACCATTTTTTAAATATTCTTAAAAAAAGAAAAAGGGAGAAGATATTTACTTTCCTTTGAATTTCGGAGTCCTTTTCTCGAACATCGCCGACACGCCTTCTATGATGTCTTCGGATGTCGCGCAGGTCATGCCTCCCTCTATCATCAGTTTGTTTCCTTCTTTCATTGGAATTTCGAAGGCCTTGGCCATAATTTTCTTAGCCAGCTTAATTGGTATAGGAGCCTTAGTTGCTAAGATTCCCGCCATCTGCATTGCCGCCGACTTTAACTCATCTCGAGGAACAACCTTGTTGACGAGCCCTATTCTGTAAGCTTCTTGAGCGTCGATCCTTTGGGCTGTGAGAATCATTTCGTATGCGTAGGTTTTTCCAACGGTCCTTGGAAGCCTCATGACTCCACCCCAGGCAGGTAGTAAGCCAATGTTTGTTTCTACCAATCCAAACCGAGCATCGTCAGCGGCGATTCGTATGTCGCATGCCAATGCAAGCTCTAATCCGCCGGCTAGACAGTAATTATGGATGGCTGCTACAACTGGCTTGTCGAATTCCTCGATCTTATCGTAAAGTTTTTGTCCAAAATCCAGTCGTTCTCTAATCTCTTCTTCTCCTGTTGGTCCTGCGATGTCTGCTCCGCTGCTGAAAGCCCTACCAGCCCCCATGATTACAACCGCCCTGACCTCATCATCTTTCCTTATCTCCTCAAAAACGCTGTCGAGTTCCTTCAAGATTTCCATGTTTAAGGCGTTTAACACTTCGGGTCTGTTCAGCGTAATGACTGCAATGTTTTTTTCCTCTGGAGTTGCGGCACTAGCTTCTTTGGCGTAGGTTATGAGTTTATACTCCATGATTGTTTCACCTCCTACTTTTTATTTTCATTCCCCTCCAAACCTCTAGAAAAAAAGTAGTAATGCACTTACCAAGTATAAATACTTCTCTATATCTCCATCTGGAATTCGCTTGCCAGTGAAGGTTTCCGAATTGCGTTTATGATAATATTTTCTGTTTTCTGGTATGGTTTTAGCTATCTGGTTTGCAATCAATCCCGGCAGAAAAGGACAAAATATTTAGGTTTTGTGTCCTACTTGTTAGATAGTGTGTGTGACTTGGACGATCTCGACATTTCTATTCTAAAGATGCTGACGACTAATAGTCGAAGATCGGATCACAGCATAGCCAGAAAGCTTAACGTTACCGCAAACACGGTGAAGAACAGAATAAGGAACTTGGTGGAAGAAGGGGTTTTGCTGGGATTCGAGACTCACCTTAGCGCAACTTTTTTCAACGCCACCCACTGCTGGCTAGCCGCAGAACTATCTGGCAGTGAACTTGAGGAAAAGATTATTGATGAAATCGGTGAAATTGATAAAGTAAATTTCATCATGCCCACCACAGAAAATTTGATGTTAATAGCCATGGATTTTTTCAATTCAACCGATCTTGATAACACGATACAACAAATGAGTAGGATAAAAGAGATAACGGGAATTCAGACACTTATCTACTCATCGCAACACTTACATAGAAAAATCGAAATTTCACCATTAGATTGGAAAATTATTAAATCTGTTAGATTCAACAACAGGAAGAGTCCAAGCGAAATCGCCAAGGAATGTGGTGTCTCAGCGAGGACCGTGAACAGAAGACTGAGAAGACTTCACGATGGCGGAGTGATCCGTCATACAATAACTTTTGATCCAATGGCATCCAGAGGCACCATAGTTTACGGAATCAACACGGAGTATGACGCGAGATTCCCACGAGACAAGGTCGTAAGATCGATCACGAGCAGCGTCGAGAACCTTTTCAACCATTTCGTCATGGTCAACTCACCAACCGTATTACTCATATTCTTTGGAAAACGATTCAGCGACATTCACGACAACGAAAATGCCATAAAAGCCGTGGAAGGAGTTAGATCCATAAAAACGTATTTTTGCCCAAAGGTCTACTACTTCAAAGACTGGAGAGACAAACTGATCGAGGAAAACGCAGGAAAATAGCCCTCTGGGCGCGAAATGAAACTCAGATTACATATCAAACAGGTGTTCAGAAAGCTTTCCGAAATAAAAAGGGGCGTTTGCATTTTCTTCTGTTATCTTCTTTTTTATACCAATTCTATTTTCAATCTTTAATCGCCCAAACGCTAACTTCATTTCGGTAAAAGAAAGATTTTTCTGGCACAATCATCAAAGCACAGAATTTCCATGTTCTATTGTACACGGTAGAAAAGGGGAAAATCGCCACGATTAGGGTTCCGTTACCTTCAGGAAACGCCGACGCTTAATATCTCCAGAGCCACCCACGTTTTTCGTATCCCCATATTTTACCGTTATCGACGTACCACTTGATCGTTCTTCGAATTCCATCTTCAAACGCTGTCGTGGGCATCCATCCTAAGATTTTCCTCGCTTTGCTATTATCCATGACCAACGTATCAACGTCTTTTAGTCTCAATTTTCCTTTTATCAGCTAACGATATCTTAGGAGAATAGAGCAACTGCCAAAGAAGTAGCTATCCTTCATCTCAAGAAACAGTGCTACACCCAGGGTCAGTATATGTGAACTAAAAGCCTTGAAGTAACAGCAACAAATATTCTAAGGAAAATATATTCGTTTCAGGAGCGCGAAGCTTAAGGTTTCATTTCAGAACGTCCTCAACGCCCTCTAACAGATTCCATTTCGGGTCAAACCCCAAAAGTGTTTGTGCTTTAGAAATATCATAAACAAATACAGGGAAATCAAATGCCCGTGCTGGCTTAATTTCCATTGTTAGGTTACTTTTCATAGCCTTGATGCATAATTCGCATACGTCTTTAATGCTTGTAGCTCTGCCAGACCCTATATTGTATACTTGGTGAACGTGTTCCGTTTCAAGAGCCAAAAGATTCGCTTGTACGACATCTTTGATATAGATGAAATCATTTGTCTGTCTACCTCCGAAAACTATCGGTCTTTTCCCTTCTTTAAGGTATTTCAGAAAAGCTCCTATGGCACCCCAATCTTTGCCTTTCCCGTAGACATATCCGTATCGCAAGATAACATACGGTAACATATCACCATAACGAAAAATCCAGTCTTCAGCCTGCTTCTTCGTCAAACCATATACACTGTCTGGTTCTCTTGATGCATCTTCACGGATAGGAATGGGAACATTACGACTATAAACTGAACCTGTAGAACTGTAAACTAGTCTTTCAGCCTTTTTCTCGATACAAGCTTGAATTAAATTGATTGTTCCTTCAACGTTTACTCTAACTGCTTTTTGAGGGTTCTTTCTCGCTTCATCAAACCTCGGAACAGCCGTTAAGTGTAGAACTTTGTCTCCTTTCCTAATGACTTGTTTAAACTTTTCATCTAGGATATTTATGGTTTTTATTGTACAACGCTTGTTATCATGAAATTCTGTTTGCAATTTGGAGTCTACAATATCAACAGCCATAACCTCGTAGCCCGCATTAAGTAACTCCCTTATAGAGTGCAATCCTATGAAGCCGTTTGCACCAGTCACAACGACCCTCATCGCTACTTCATCTCCGTAACTTCTTTTCATACTCGATAGGAAGAATATAAAAGTTCCACTATAAACATGTTCATGTTAAGTAACCCTTACTAGGCAGGAGTGTAAATCCCAATTTATATTTCACACCTAGAACAGAAAGAATCAAGGTGAAGCAAAAACTATGAAAGTCATGCTTGTCATAGGCGCTAGACCTCAGATAATCAAGTCGGCGCCCATAATCCACAAGGCGTCAAAGGACGTTGAGATAGACCTTCAGATAGTTCACACCGGGCAACACTACGACTTCGAAATGTCGAGGATTTTCTTCAGCGAGTTAGAGTTGCCAGATCCTGTAGCCAACTTGGGGGTTGGATCTGGAACTCACGCTTGGCAAACTGGTAAAATGATGATTGGCTTAGAAAAGACCATCAAAGACTTGAAGCCAGATATTGTCTTGGTTCCTGGAGACGCAAATTCCACGTTGGCCGGGGCCCTAGCGGCTGTTAAGCTTCATGTAGCCGTGGCTCATGTTGAGGCTGGAGCCAGAAGTTATGACATGGGGATGCCGGAGGAGGTGAACAGACGGCTAACAGACCATTGCTCAACAATGCTATTCGCAACGACGGAAAACTGCCTAAACAACCTAGTGAAGGAAGGTATACCCTCAGGCCAGATACATTTGACTGGCGACACCATGTACGATGCCTTGTTGCAGCATCAAATGAAGTTTCAGAGAACTCAGGTTCTGGAAAGACTTGGATTAAGAGCTGGTGAATACGCTGTGCTTACAGCTCATAGACCTGAAAACGTGGATACTCCTGAGACATTGAAAAATATTGTGGAAGCCATGATTCAACTTAGTGAATCTACAATAGTTTTTCCAGTTCACCCAAGAACTATAGAGAGACTGCGAGTCTCGGACTTGCTGAAAAGTTTGAAGAAGGCGGAACATATCAGGCTTGTTGATCCAATTGGATATCATGAGATGCTTCATTTAGTAGAAAAAGCCAAGATGGTTTTCACAGATTCAGGCGGGCTACAAAAGGAAGCTTTCTTGCTTCATACCCCTTGCATCACCCTCAGAGAGAAAACGGAGTGGGTGGAGACTGTCGATTTGGAAGCTAATGTTCTTGTTGGGAACAGCGTTGAGATGGTTGTTCGAAAAGCGAGAGAATACTTAGCTACTGAAAACTTGAAAACCAAGTTGAAAAAGTTGCCAAACCCTTTTGGAGATGGAAACGCGTCGACAAGGATCGTCAATGCCTTAAAGGATATGATTCCGGTAGATATTTAATTACTTTGTATTTCCTCTGGGGAAATTAACAATGTCTTGTTGAAGAGAAGGTGAAAAACATTAAGGATGAATACATGATCGTTGTCGGTACTAGACCAGAAATTGTCAAGATGGCACCGATCATTCGAGCATTAGATGAGGAATCCCAGTCTTATGTTTTAGTCAATTGCGGGCAACACTACGACTATAACATGTCTCAACAATTCATCGAAGAGCTTGAACTGCCAACGCCAGATTACGGCTTCAAGGTAAGAGCATACTCACCTGGACTGCAAACCAGCAGAATCCTCACCCTCATTGAGCGTGTTGTCAAAAAAGTGAAACCAAGAGTTGTGTTAGTTGAAGGTGACACTAATGGCGTGTTAGCTTCTGCTTTGGCGGCTGTCAAACTTAACGTTCAAGTAGGTCACGTAGAAGCTGGGCTTAGAAGTTTTGACTTGCGCATGCCGGAGGAGCATAACCGCCGTTTGGTAGACCACATGTCTACATATCTTTTTGCCCCAACTAAAAATGCCCAGCGAAATCTTGAGAGAGAGAATGTTTGGGGCAAGATTTGTGTGACTGGAAACACGGTTATTGACGCAGTGATACAGCACATTCCAGTCGCCGAAAAAAAGTCAAACATTCTAGATATGGTAAGGTTTGAGAAATTTGCACTTGTCACGGCACATCGATGTGAAAACGTGGACGACCCTGACGTACTCAAAAACTTTGTTGAAGCTTTTACTGAAACACCAATTCCAATAGTTTACCCCATCCATCCAAGAACCAAAAAAAGGTTGAGCCAACAAAAAATGTGGAAGAAGCTGTCGCTAGCAGAAAACGTGCAGATTTTGCAACCACTTGGATATCTCGACTTCCTTGTGCTTATGAAAAACTGTGAATTGATAATAACTGATTCTGGCGGAATACAAGAAGAAGCCACTGCACCACCAATACGAAAACCAGTTCTAGTCATAAGGCTATCTACCGAAAGACCTGAAGCTGTTGAAGCGGGCTTCGCAGAGGTTGTAGGCGTGGATAAGCACAACATTCTAGTTGCAATGGAACAAGCTATAAAAAGAAAAAACAGACTGCCGAAAAATTCGCCTTTCGGCACCGGGACAGCTGCTAAAGAAATAGTCAAGATCATAATCGAAGAGGCCCTTTAATAAGGAATCACTTGTGCGGATAAAAGAAAGAGTGATTTTGCTTTTCTGCTTGACGGTTTAGAAGAGGAAGGCGAATTAACAATAGACATAATGGCCAACTACTGCCTAGGACGTCTACCAATACGAAAACAACCAATAAATCATCCGCCCGCAAAATCGAAACAGGAACACTTAAGCCTGGGAAAACGGTCATTTTCAAACCATCTAGAACCGGGAGACTCAGTCGGCTTATTTTAGACGGAATTGACACGGTTAGGAGAGGCGAAGTATTAAGCTATCCTCAAAACCAGCCACAAAACGTCAAAAATTCATCGCTGAAATAATTGTATCCTCCGATATCCAGATAAAAATGGTGATGAACTAATAATTCGTTATGGAAACGCTGAAAAGGAGAAGTGCAAAAAATACTAAGTGAAATCGATCCCTTTTTCCCTTCAATAATAAATCTTCCAAGTTCGGGAGAGTCAGAGTAGTTTTGAGGCATAGTGGCCCAAGCGCGAGAAGTTCCATTTTTTAAAACTTCTGGAAGTTTAGAACGGACAGCGAGACTAAATAAAACTTTTTTCTTCTCGCACAAGCGCGCTACATGAGGTGTTAACCAAACAATATTTGAGAAGCTTTGAAGAGGGTCGATTTTTTGTGCCGTTGTTACATGCTTGAATGAAGAGGAAAAATTGAAGTGTTGCCTGTAAAGTCAAGTCTTCAGTTCATACCTAGGATTCCTCTTCGTAGTAGAATATGCGTAGTTTTTCGTCACCTTCTGGATAATAGAAAACTCCCCCCGGATAGGTTTCGAGGTTATTGTCTTCAGCTTGTTTAATTATGCGTTTGTATTCATCTTCACCCAGTCTGAGTTTTGATATAATGAAGTAGGTGACCTTAGCATCCGTGTAGTTCATGGCTTCGATCATTACCTCAGGCGATGGGTTATTCTTTATTTTGTTGAATAATGCCACTCCCACGGGGTTACGTTCTGGGAAGTAGTATGCCCTTAGATTGTAGGTTCCTGTCATCATCTGTCCTGCGTATGATATCCATCTGTCGCATATTACGATATAGCTTTTGTTTGTAGTTTTTTCGATGTATTTTACTGCTTCCAATTCGTAGGATGTTGTTTGCACTATACCTAGTGAAATGTGGGGGTAGGCATAATTGACTGAGAGGGTGATCCATCCTGCCAGCACGACTGGCATTAAGATATTCATCATAAAGAGTAACCCTAGAGCGGAATAGGTGATGGCTTTCAGGAATATTTTTACGTTTCTAAAGGATGTTATTGGAACCAGCAAATGCAACTTGAAGGAAGTAATCTTTGAGATTGTGCGACGGGAAAATGCGAGGAGCTCCTTTATGGCGAGTGCTACTAGTGGGACGCTTAAGAGGTCTCTGAACATCCATAGTCTTTCTTCTCTGAAGGGTACCCCCACCATGAATAAATTTAGTATATGATAATCTATCCAAAGCATGAGAAGTCCGAGAAAGAGAAATACTATGTAGATGCGTGTGTTGTTGCTGTGTTCTTGATTGCGGGTTGTGTACAGTTTGTATATGACCCAGATGAAAGCGATGAGGGGTCCAATGATGTGTATGAGCATGACGGGAAGAGAGTAGCCTAAATAGTCACCTAGCAGGAACCTTCCGATCAGTTCTGTTATCGTGTATCCGTGGATTTTGTCCATGCTGAAATATGTGTATAGATGGACAGAGAATCTTTGACATACGAGAGCGAAAGGCAGGAGGCTTGTCGATAAAATGAAAACCATTGGTAGAAAGAGTTTTGCGAATGATGGGGCTTCTCTTTTTTCCCTTTCGTATTCTCTGAGAGAATAGGCTATCAAAAGGAAAGAGAAGGAAATTAATCCTGTTAAGAAGTGTGATACGAAAGAAGCAAAGGTGAATATCAGCATTAGGCGTGTGTACATAGATTCTGGAGAAGTGAGGTACTTTAAAAAGAAGTATAGGGACCCTAGGAAGAATATGAAGCCTAAGCTGTTGGGCACAGAGATTGCTCCCCAAGAGATGAGGAGAGGAAAGGCTAAGCTCAAGAGACTTGCGAGGGCTGAAATTTTCTCGTCTCCTCCAAGTGTTTTGGTGATCATGAAAGTAATTGTTGGAATGAATATTCCCCAGAGCATTGGTAGCAGTAGCAGGTGACTCCAAAAAACATCTATCCCAAACATACGTGCAAATGTCACGCTGTAAACACTCTGGAAGTTGCCGCTGCCGAACCAGTTGTATATTCTTGTTAGAATGTTTTCGACGGTTCCTCCAAATCCGTGAGGTGCAGTATTGTCGAATATGCGCCTCGTGACGCCTAGTACCGATTGTTGGAACGATATTTTACCAGCTGGAAAGACAATGACAAAGAAAGAATGTGAAAGGATAGAGTGAACAATTATGAAAAGTATTTTGTATTCAACTTTTTCAGATGAGAAAATAATTGCAACTAATAGGGCTGTTGTTGCGAAGAAGAGGGGCATGAACAAAGGATGCATATGTTGCCACACCGTATACGGTTCCTCAGATCGCGAAATTAGAAGGAGGAAAAAGAGGAGAACCGTGAAGAAGAGATAAAGAATTTTTGTAAAGGCGTAAATGTTTTTCATTTCAGTTCCCTACCATATTTTTTCTTAGTTTGTTGATGGCTGAACACAAGATGGCTACGACGCAAAGTGCCACTGATGTGATGTTGATGTCAAGATTGTAGATAATCAGGGTTATCCAGCCAATTGTGCCTAGGAGTAGGAGAAACGTCAGGTTTCCAAATATAAACCTAATGAGTGATTTTTCTTTTTCGAAAAAAGCCTGCCCCAAGAAGATGGTGTTCGATGATAAGAAGGTAAGAGAAGCGGTTATACCTATGATTGGTGAATTAAGAAAAATTTGGTTTATGTAGATGATCAAGATCATAAGCAATGAAAACGTTGTGAAAAGAAATTTCTCGTCTCGTGTTATCAGATCTTCCATATCTTTAAGTTTGCATCGGCGCTTCATTTCTTATCGCCTATTACTGGCTTCAAACTGCTTAGTCAATGTACTATGGGGTTATTAAATGATTTTTATATATCCTTCTTTCAGGACGGTTGCCCTTATTTCTTACCACTAAGTGCCGCACCGTCAGGGAATCAGACAACCTTAGACGCCATGGTTAATCAGAATTTGTATTTGTTAGATATGGCTGGAGGACCGGTGGGTTGGGTTTACGTAACCAACGGAACCCTAACGTGGAGTTACGATGCCTCCACCAAGATATTAACATTAAACGTTACACACCTTAGCCCCGCAAGAATAGTAGTTTACTGGCGCAGACGACTTCATATTCTCAGGGGCATACTATTTCTGTGTTTCCAGTTTATGCTTGGTTTTTCTAAACTTTTTGAAATATAATCCCACCCCAATAGCGACAGCCGTCAAAGATAAACCAGCAACCAACATATGTAGGAGCGGAATGCCCGGCCCTCCCACTTTATAACGGTAAGCTGACGTTGTCTCGACGTTCTTAGCCCTGTCCGTAGCTTGAACAAGAAACGAGACAACCTTGCCGTCGCTTTGACCTGGAATCTCAGCCCGCCAGAGACCATTTTCATAAGTCATATTAATCGTCCAGTGAGGAAGGAGGTCGCGGTTCAAAAAGTAATAAAGCCTCACAGTATCTAAACCACTTGCGTTCTCCGGCTCGTCTATAGAAACTTGGACAAGCACTGGCTGGCCAGCAGAAGGGTTCACGGGATCCCACATGGGAACTCACAAACAACCACCATATCTACATGTCTCTGCGCGACCAAAACCACTTTAGCTATGGTTTTCTCCTCGTTATAGGCAGGTATACCAGTGACAATCAAAACCTACGCAACCCAGCAAACACTAAAATCTCTTGAATTCACAGCATTTATGCCATGAAACCTGATGAAGCCCGAATCGTGCTTCCAACTTGAAGCACTAATGTTTCCCCAACCTAGGGCAATCGCGCTTCCAGCCTTATTCACATTCTCCAAAAACTTGCTCTCCAGGTTCTTCAACAACTTTCTGACAATATCCAAAACCACTCTAGCAAGAATTGGGCTTCGAATCTTCTCTACGCAACGTATAGTCAAGTCAACGATGCCTCTCTCCACCCTCGACAAGACTTTAAACCAAACCCTACGCCTCAAGGCTCTAGTCTTAATTTTCATCAAACTCTGCCTAGTCACCAAATTCTCCACTTTCCTCTCTTTTCAGTCGATCTCCCTCAACAGCGGGAAACCGCGACACCAACTAATTTTAGAAGCAGACTTCTATTAAAGGTTATTTCCTAATTTTTATATAAACCAAGTTCTATACAAGAACATGTAAATTTACTGAACAAAAACAAACTTCAAAAACAACAAATTTTAAACTTATCAGATAAAGACAAGGAAGCTAGGACAGCTTCTACCGCATTTTCAACAACTCAAACGGAAAACTTAATTCTTATCTATCATAGCTGATGTTGCCTTGGTTAAGCACTCTGTAGACTGAAGAGAGGCAGGGTGGTGACTGCTTATTTTTCATCCAATTGCGCGCGCAAGTTCGGAAAGCCTTGAAGAACTTTCTTACAGCAACCTCACTCAAAAGTGACAAGAAATGCGATTTTCTGCGAAAAGCGACAAACTACAGCTCTTTTGTTTCAACTTTACTTGACACAAAGTCTATAGCTTGGACCACGTTTTTAGCAATTCCTAGAAGGCACGTCAGGACTAGCATGGCTAGCACCACCGTGGCATTGAGCATAATATTTACGGACGCTCCTTCAAAAGGCACAGTCAAGGCTATGACGCCGCCATTCAAGACGTAGATAAAGAATATCATCAAGGCTAAATTTCTGGCAACGCCGAACACGTATTGAAAGACGGTTCCAGAAGAAAGCACACCAACAAAGAGAAGGAAAATGAACACTGCCGCAAATATGTTGGTGAGTGGCTCATACCAAGGAAAGAAGGGCTGAATGGGACTTATAAGGGTTGAAAGGAAATACATAGGTAAATACGTGATAACCGCCAACAAAGCCGCTTTGAAAACCCTTGGCACAATCTTTTTCACGAAGAGTTTGGTATTTCTTTCCTCAACCATACGGCATCACCACGGGACCAAAACTGAACACAGAGGTCTCAAAATAAAAATGCATTTCACCGCTCGGCGTGAGCTTTAGGTCATTGACAATTAGCTCAATTCGATCCTCATACTTAGAATGTGATGGTGCATCCAAACTTGATGTTCTGGAAGCTATAACCTCACCTCTATCGTTGTACATTTCAGCAAGCATCATCCCGTCTACGCCGAAATACGGTGAGTGATTTTCAAAACTTAAGGGTATAATAACCCTTCGATGTGTAAGGTTATGGTCATTGTAAGAGGGTTGTCCCACGGAAAAGTTGTAGAGGGGTGCCCCCCAAGGTATTGTCGTATTCATTGAACCCTTAAGGGGGACAACACGCGCAAAATTTAGTTTCATGGATGCGTCCATATTGAAAATGGTGTCATTAAATAGGTAAATTTGAGCCCTAGATGTAATGTCGTCTAGGTTCATAGAGATGTTATACGCCGTCTCAACGCTGCTACCTCTTGATATCAAAGGTACAAACGTTGTGGATGTCGACACTAAAGATCCATTGTAGTCCACTAGGTTAACCGTTATGTTGAGTTCGTACAGATCATAAAGGCCAGTGTTATTAATGAGTAAAGGAATCGAAATAACCACGAGTCCACTTGAAAGGAATACTTGGGGTTCCCCAAAACTTATCCTCACGTTCATAGCTGAGTATACCGACGTAGCTGAAAACATGATTATGAAGATCCAAAAATATTTTTGTTGCCCAGCCCAGCGCCCTTACCGCATACCTCATTCGCCTTTCTTCCCTTTTACCATAGGCGGCTAGGAGTATCACTTGACGAGCTTGGCTTTCTCAACCTTTCCAGTTTTTTAGCCTTCAGGCTTTCTGCAGTCTTGGGCTTCGGGGCTTTCACGGTTTCCGGGACTATTGACTTGAATTCTGGTTTAACTTCAGTTTTTACTTCGCGTTTGAGTTGTGTGACTAGTTGTACGCCCCTTATCGTCAGTAAAGAACCTATCCATCCCATTATGCCGAGGTACATGATACGAATGCATGTTTCAATCAATGGAGCCAAAGCCGTGCCGAAAAAGGTTACGAGATCAGCTGATCCTGTGATGGTTGGATTATTGCTAAGAAACAGGCATGCGCTGGCGAAGGTGAAAGCTAGCAGGGCTATGCCTATGAATAGAGTAGCGTATCCTGAAACCTCAGCTTTGTCTTCCATAAGTGGGGCCCTCGTCGTAAGTTAGCTAAGAAAATGATATTAAGTCTTCTGTCTCACTAAACCATATTTTCCTTAATTATCCACCCTTCGCATCCAGGAGAAGTTTAGTGAGTAAAAAGCAGTCAAGGTCTTAAAGGCTTCCAACACTGTTCTTTCTTTTCAAGGCGCGAATGACACTCGATGCCTCTTGAGCAGTTTTAGTGTGGGCGACCTTTTTTGCTTTATCCAAAACTAGTCGAGTTTCACAGTAGGGGCATCTCCTTGTTTTTTGACCAGTTTTAGCCAACAGAAATTGTCCACAGTTGTGGCAAATGATCACCAAATACATTTGACCGTGCTCCTCCTAGTCGAAAAGCTTTTCCTTACTACAGAGATTTAAGTGCTGTAGAGGATGCAGATAAATGAGTAGGGGTTCTCTCATCGAACTTGCGTCCAAGTATTTTAGGCAAAATGGGTACACAATCGAGAAAGACGCTGTTTTGGAAGGAATTTCTGGTCTTCCGCGGAAGTTTGATATGGTTATTCGCAAAGGCAAAGAGCAACACTCGGTTTGGATCAAAGATTGGAAGAGAACAGTGGGTGTCAATATTGTTATAAACATGGACAAGGCATCAGAGGATGTGGGGTTTCCAAAACCAGTAATGATATCTGACAAATTTAGTGGTCACGCGAAGGCTTATGCCAATCGTCGGGGCATTACGTTGCTTTCAAAACGTCAAATCCTACGGATGCTGGGATAAACTAGAAATGTTTTAGGAAGTCGTGCAGTCGTCCCTCAGTCTCTAATTTTCCTAACCAATCAACTATCCCCACTTCGCACTTCTTTCTTCCTTCTAACACTGAAATCATGGATTCCACCACCTCTTCAACTCTTTTACCACTAACATCAATCTCGCAAACTTTATCAGGCCCGCATGCTGACACGGCGTCCCAGAGGCAGACATCTAAGATTTCAGCGGCGAGATTTTCCCAAAGTTTCCTTCCCTTAAATCCACGGTTCTCCATGAGACCTTTAAGCTCGTCCGGATCTCGTCTAAGAACAAAAACTACATGAACGTCCTTGGCTGGTGTGACGTCAACGGCGTAGTGACCGTCAATTATGATGTCTCGCTGAGAACTCTTCATAATCTCTTGAACTCGCTTCGAAACCCTGTCAGTATCTGCAATCAAAGTTTTTCTCACTTTGTCTATGCCGCTAGTCAACTTTTCTTGCTCAGCGAGTTCCGTTAAATTGGCATGTACAGCATCCAGCTTGGAGGCTAACAAACGAGAGATAGAGGTCTTTCCGACAGCGGGCGTGCCGGTGATCAAAATAACTCTCCTAAATCCTTTCACACTCTTTGACAGGTTTAAGGCTGACAAGTAGAATGGTGTGTCTTTTTTACAAATTTTGTGGTGCTCAACGGACTAGTCTCAGAGGCAAAGTTAAATTCGACTTCAAAGAATTAGACCCATGGTTCCGGGGATTGGACATACTATCCCTTACTCATCCTTCTTGAAACATCAAGTCCTTTAAAGTGGCAATTCCGACTCATTAAGTCCACTGGCGCAACCTTAGGCATAGTTTTATTCATCGAAATACAGTTCACTTTTATTTGTTGAGTTTTATGGAACGTCGACAACTAAGTAAATAGTTTATTCATAAAATTCACGTTTCCACTCGATTAGATCGTTTTCACTCAGTATCGGACTGTCTATTGGATCCCACTTCATTTCTCCGTTTACATAATATACCCAGTACCCCCCCCTCTCCGCCCTTGTAACCTGTAACTGCATTAACACTATGCACATATAACGACCCCCATTCCTCGCCAGTCTCCACGTCTGCCACGGCGTCTAAAGCCGCAAGCGGTGTATTGCCACAATAAATAGAGTGGTATTCCTCTTCCATACTATTACCGTAATCAATAATTATGGATATGTGAACGGGATAAGTAGCTGGAGACAAGGCGCGGTAATAGTAGTATCCTGCTCCAAGCGAAGCCATAATGGTCCCACAAATCACCCCAATGGCTAAGGTCCATCTTTTTTTCAGGAGCAATGCCAATTTTCTCACTTCAGAATTTTCCTCATAGCTGTTATTAGCGGGATTGAACCCAGACTAAAAATCGCGATGTTGCTAAACACGTGTATAAACATAAACGGTACGCCGAAAATTACGGCAAGAACAATGGGGATGCTGAATGTCACGGCAAAAACAATGTTTGTAACTATGTCGTAGATTAGTGTTAGCATGCACGCAAAGATTCCAAACAAAGTACACAGCCTCAAATGTTGACCTTTAAAATCTATTGAAGCCAAACTCTTTCCTATGAGACCACCGACAATTCCGTAAATAGATTCGGCAAACATCGTGGCCAGGTATATTGGCAACAAAAAACCATAAGGGTTTATTAACCCATAAACTATCCAACTAAGGGCGCCTATCAAAGCCCCGGTAAAGGGTCCGAAACAAAATCCCCCAATGAAGATTATAAAATCCATAACCTTTACGTTGGGCACGCCGACCAACGCGTAATTTGTTGCTACGCAGAGAGCGGTTAAGGTTGCGATGATCGAAACTTTACGGACGTTCATTATTGGTTGGATTATCTATCCAAGTTATTTAAGAGTTACTATTATTTAAGATAGTGACAATAATTTAAAACAGAGGAGAAAACTGGATTTGCTGTCAACGATAGAAAGGGTTACTAGAAAAATCGCGCCTGGACGCGCGCCCTCTTTTACAGAGGCGCATGTGATTAAGGCTTTGAAGATAATTGGTGGTAGAGAAGCTGTAGGGCGAATAAGGCTTTCGAAAGAACTTGAGCTAGGAGAAGGTGTAACAAGAACCCTTGTAAAGCACCTTAAAAACGAAGGGATAATTGAAGTTTCAAGGTCTGGAATTGTGCTTTCGGAATATGGTGAAAAACTGTTCTCTGATTTGGGGTCCAGAATTAGTGAAGGGGTAGAGGTTCCACCTAGTCCCTTGACGGTCGGGCCCTTCAATATTGCTGTTCTCGTAAGGGACGCGGCTGGCGTGGTGAAGATGGGTTTAGAGCAACGTGACACAGCGATTAAGGCTGGAGCCCTAGGAGCAACCACGTTAATTTTTTCCCGCAACAGATTAACCATGCCATCGATGGAGAAGATAGATGTCTTCAAAGGCATCTCCTCTATACACGAAATGCTGATATCCAAACTAAACCCAAAAGAAAACGACGTCATTGTAATAGGAAGCGGAGAAAACAAGAGACTTGCAGAACTAGGAGCAAAAATGGCAGCCTTCGAACTCCTAACTCGCTTGGCGTCGGCATAAACGTTCTCTGTCAAATCTCCCTTCTGAAACATTAACGCATAAGAGGACGATGGGAGTTGAACGAAACTTTAGCTAGAATCACTATAAATTCAGAAACTAGGCATGTCAAAGATTTGTCTCTCCACCAAAAACATCTTCGATTTAAATGCCTGAGATGCGCCATTTTCTGCTGTAGGTTAGGCGGACCTTGGCTAACTGGAAGAGACATTGAAAGAATAAAACAGGCTGGTTATGATATGAAGGATTTTCTTGAGCCAGCATTGAAAAGCAAATTTAAGGGCTTGCCCATTATGCGTGGCAGTCTGAAAAATAAAGAAGACGGATCCTGCGTTTTCCTCAAGTTTGACGCAGAGAAAAACCGTTGTGAATGTTTGATCTACGATTTTAGACCAGTCCTCTGCAGGCTTTACCCCTTCGATTTTGGGTGGATAAGCCTCAACACCATTGTGTTAAAGTTTATTCCGTGTTGTAGAGGCCTAAATAACCCAGATGGAGAGTTGGTGGATGAGGAATTCATCACCAATTATCTGCTTGACTCCGTACTTGACCTGATGATTTGATATGACGTGAACGTGCACTGGACAGAGACAGAGAGGGGTATAGAGGTAGAACCATGTACTGAAAATCTAGACTTAGCTCCTTTTGGGCATTTTCCCAAGCTTGGAATAAATTATCCCTTTTAAGCTTGAAATTCAAACTATTGTAATTTAAAGAGGGAGATTGATCCATTGAGGCTCTTGGTCAGTGTAATAGATAGAAAGGAGGCTATAGAAGCAATTGAAGGAGGAGCACACATAATCGATGTCAAAAATCCGAGAGAGGGGTCCTTGGGCGCAAACTTTCCGAGAATCATTAGGCAAGTCAGAGAAATAGTGCCGAACGACGTTGAAGTAAGCGCGACGATCGGTGATTTGCCAAATCTGCCTGGAACAGCCTCTCTAGCTGCTTTAGGCGCGGCTTTTTCGGGAGCCAATTACGTTAAGGCCGGGCTTTACGGTGTGAAAACATCTATTGAAGCGGTAAGCTTAATGAGGGAGGTTTGCAGGGCTGTGAAAGATTATAATGTTGCCTTAAAGGTAATCGCTGCGGGTTATGCTGACTTTAAAAAAATCGGCTGCCTAAACCCTTTAAAGCTTCCCGAAATTGCGTCTATAGTTAAGGCTGATGGCGTAATGGTGGATGTCAAAATGAAAACTCTGGGAAAGTTATTTGACTTTCTAAGTGATTGTGAGCTGGGAGAGTTCATTGACAGGTCACATAAATACGATTTAACGGTAGCCTTAGCCGGATCCTTAGATAAGGAGGATGTCCCAAAAGTGCACAGTCTTGGGGCAGATGTAATCGGGGTTAGGAGGGCTGTTTGCAGCGGAAAAAATCGATTGAAAGGTAGAATTCAAGGAAAAGCGGTAACAGAATTTATCAAGGCGATTAGCATCTGTGAAAGATAATTAAACTACGATTTCTGTGCAAAGAGTTTTTCCATCCTTTAAAATCGCTTCAATTCTCTCAGGATGCTTACCATTCACAACGTAGCACTTTAGTCGTGTCCCTAAAAACATCTTAGGCAAGAATTTGTCAACGCTTGTCCTCTTGTTCCAGCTTAATAATTCGTTAGCCGATAACTTTTCTATCAATCCTGCCGAGCTTCTGCATGGTTATCTGGTCGATTCTGGCTATTACTCTGTAAACGTCGCATTGCCTTACGTCTTCTACTATCGGTTTAATTTCGGGTTGAGCCTGTTCCGGGTCCCCCATCACCGTTCCTCCCTGTGAAGTCGGATGGCTTGCTCCAGCAAATGCAGAGGTAGGGCTCCCGCTCAGCCGAGGTTGAATACCTAATTAAGCTGGGCTTAGAACACGAAAAGGAAAAGGAGGTGAATACGCCAAAATTATGAGTGTTTTCGCTTGGTCTTTTGTCGGCGCCTTGGTCTATATTTTGGCGGTTGACTGAAGCAGATGCCTCAAGAGAACTTCAGCGGCAGAAAGACTCTTGAAAACCAGGTAATAGCATTTCTTGTAACCCCAGAATACAAACGGTACTGACAATAACCAAAACTTAGCTTATTATTTTTTCATAAAGCTTAAATACTAAATCCATTTTAATAAAATGTGACGGCGAAAAGATGCCAAGACAGAAATGATTTGGTGTCTTAGCCCGTAGAAAACAAATAAACAACATGTTATCCTACTATAACTCACTTACTGTGGCTTCCTCGATTTTTTCAACTTTGAAAGAAGAGTTTTCCTCTTTTGAATGGGAGCGAGTTTTGCCTCGGATTGCAAAACGCCAAGGAATTTTTCAAAGTCGTCTTTGAACTCAGAACTATGATAAACAGGATATCCCTCTTCTTCACAGAACGTCAGATTTTCTTTGTCTTTTGCATCGAGGATCCCGCCATAAATTATTGTCGTATTTTCAGGATTTCCGGGTCCAAATGTCTTAAAGAACCATTTAATATTAGTTCCCACGTAAAAGGGTTCGTAGGTTTTGCTCCTATCTCTAAGATGCACTAAATATGGCAAACAACTTCTTACATGTTCTCTTATTCTTCCTAAGAAAAGTATCCTATTCTGAAAAGTAGGAATTGTAATCGCCCGACTGTGATTTTCATAGAAAGAAGTAAGATTGACATCTTCAGAATAGTCTATTTGCTGCACAGGAAAAAGATGGAGTTTTTCCAGATTAGAGGTGAGTATATGTGCTATAGCACCCGCGGTGGATATTGAAGGATAGTATTGGTCACCATTTGACACTCCAGTTACGACAAATGAACCTTTCTTGAACTTCGTGTTTGGGGTATCACATAAATCTTTCCACCAGAAAGCAAAGGGATAGCCTCCATCTATTTGAATCACAAGTAATGTGTCCGCCTCGACGCTTCTCGAAAAGAGTTTAGAATGCGTTTCAAGTTTTTTAGTAATTATCATCATTCCATATGCCTTCACAAAGGATTCCAAATAAACTGTAGATCGTTTAAATTTCTTCAACATATTCATTGAATTAGAAACTGCACTCCAATCTTTTTCATACGATTCTATCAAAGTTTCCCGCATTTTGAACAAGGTATCGGCCGATTGAAGAAAAAGTTCCCTTAGAAGCTTCAGTTGCACTTTGGGAAACATGCGGAAAATGGTGACGTCAAAAGTCGTATCATCCATATAGTCCAACACATACTTGAAGAGAGTGGATTTATCATATCCTTTCAAGACTTTCCTATAAATCATCAACCTGTCAAAATAGTCTATGTTACGCAGAATCACTTGCACCTCATAGGGTAGCCCTATCCCAATTCTCACAAATAGAACATCCTCACCCACAGCACCAGATTCGTCCAAACCATTGATTTCTACCAATTTGGGCAAGAAGGGTCACTAACAGAATAGTGTATGCTACTCAGTTATTTAGCTTTCACTAATGTTTATTTTAATTGAAATTGAAAGGGAAATGACACCAAGGGCTACTAACTTTGAGTCTCAAGAAGTATTCAAATCGTTTGCTAAGTTCATTCTACATAATATTCCCCTGGTCTCCAACTGAATCAAAGTGATGACTTCACATAGAGCCTCATTTTTGGCTTTCGTTTAAAAGCAGAACTCTCGTACAAATAGTTGGTTCATCTTCCAGTATAGCCTTTATCCTCTCTGGATAATTACCATTAACCACATAACAGTCAATTTTGGTTTCCAAGAGAACCCCTGGCAACGCTCTATCAACACAGGTTCCCCCAAACTTCAACAAATCGTGCACCGATACCTCTCTTATCAACCTAGCCTCTTCACTTCTCTTCGGGTCCGAAGTGAAGATCCCATCCACATCCTTAACCAACACGAGCTTCCTTGCATTAACCAGACCAGCGACAAAAGCCGCGACCGAATCACTCGTTACATCCCATGAATGCTCTAATGAATCCTTACGAAACATCAACTTTGATGGTAAAATTATCGGTAGCATTCCAGCCGCGGAAAACTTCTTTGCCTTTTCTAGTGTGTACGACACGCAGGAGTTTGGCGTGACATCTGATAAAAACAACCCAAACTGATCCATGGCAAGAATAGCCATCTTATGAGCGATGACGTCGGACAACCCAAACGATTGATCAATTTCTCTCACGATGTCGGCAAGTTTACCTCCCCCAGGCACGATGAGAATTTTGTGGGTCTTCGCAAGTATACCTAACCACTGACACAGAGCATTTAGACTTGCGGGATCTTCAGCTAAACTTCCACCAATTTTCATAACCGCTTCCATTGTACAACCTTACCCTCCAGCTCGCTTGCTACCATGAGAGCGACACCAACCGAAGGTGAGGCCACGGTGGCACTGGCATCTAGCAACCCACCAAGGTCAATGATCCAATTAAAGCCAGCTTTTTGAGCCGCCTTTTTCGCCAAAAAGTTTCTGCCAAGCCCGGTGACTACAACGGGGATGTTTTCTTTTAGATACAGTTTTATCCTGTTATAAACCTGCGTCAGCCCCTCACTAATTTGCTTAACCTGCTTTTCATAAACATAATAAGCGATTTCAACAATTTCTTGCTCGGTCAACATTTCTATGTCAGCGCAAACAACGCGCGCTAGCCTTGCCATGGCCTCCATCCTTGTTTTTCCTCGACCATCCACCGTTTCTATGGTATAATCGTCCTCCTTGATGTTGCCTAAGATTAAATGTACGTCGCCGGATTGGGCGAATAACTCGGAGGAGACACGCGCTACCCCTCCTTTAATAGGAATGAAACTTACGATAGTTGCAACGTTTGTCCGCAAGGATCCGGTGTAAATGAGTTCTCCATTCAGAAGCTTTTCTAGGTCAGTTCTGCCTGCCGTGGCAATATTCCCGTCAATCACTGGAATGATGCTCGTCGTGGTGCTTCCGGTATCTATGATGATGCAGTCTTTAATCAGCTGTGATACCATCCATCCCGTCGCTGGCCAATTGGCAGCTGCAACCTTAAGTGGCTCATGTCTAGCCTCTTCGACCGATCTGAGGTTTGCTTCAGCATCAAGAACGAAAATCGGAATATTTACAAAAACTTCCTCGATGCAATCGAGAACGTGATTGACCCCTTCTCTTTTAGTCCAATATACATCGGATAATTCAGCTGTCATGGTTATTCCGACAGCATCTAACTTGATTGAGCCAGCTACTTCGTTTCTTAGTCTATCTAACACCGCTGGAAGCTGTTCTTTTCCCCTCTTCCAGATTGGGAAATATTGCGTTGCGGTTTTAAGTTCCTTAACCGAACCGTTCCAGGTTTTTATCAGAGCTGTTTTAACATTCACTCCTCCAATATCCCAGCCGAGGACGTCTACCATAATCAACCGCCCCTCAACAGAATCCTCATAAGGCTCTTCCTAGCCTTGTAGAACCTTGTTCTAGCGTCCCTCAATCTGGCTGCGTAAGCAACGATAAGCGCCCATGTTGTCCCGTCGTCTGTGAAAGGAAAAGGTGGCGAGACAAGCTCTTCCAACCTATAGGTTTCCTGAAGCGCCTTACTAGTTGGCGCGGAAACTTTCACCTTTGAGAAGAAGGTGTAACCCGAGACTTGTACATTCTCGGGAAGCTTACGTGTAAGCACCGCGTCGATCATTGCTTGGGCTGGATTAAAGTTCATGACTTTCCTCAGGCCAATGTACGACGTTGTAAGCCTTGGGTTAACCTCCATCACCACCGGCCCATCCTCGGTTAGAACCACATCTACTCCTACATAGCCTCGAAAATCCTTAAATCCTTCAACCAATTTCTTTGCTGCTTCTAAAGCGTCGTTCTTAAGTACATGATGAAAAGGAACAACCCCGCCAAGGTAATGTGAATCAGAGCTAGGTGAAGTTAAATGCATGATCTGCCTGTTGAGAGTTAGAGGCAAAGCTTCAGTGCCCATTGAAATAAGGCTGACACTTACATCAGTTCCATCAATTAGTTTCTGGACGAGGAACTGCTTGCTCTCTGACTTTTTCATAATTTTGTTAACAGCCGCTTTCATCTGAAGCTCATTTCTGACCACGCTTAAACCACCGCAACCAACTCCGTTCACTGGTTTAAAAACTAATGGTAATCGAAGTTTGTCTCCAGCATGTTTAATCTTATCCATATTTTCATTAAGCTCGGCTATCAGCGTTTCAGGTACGGATAAACCAGCCTTCTTTGCAGCCTCGTAGACTGACATCTTGTTAGAAGCTTTCTCTATGGCGCTAACCGAACAATTAAGGGAGACACCTCCAGCCTCTCTGACGGTCTCAACCAGCTTTCGTAATACTTGACCCGACTCTGGCGCGATGATGTAAACGGCATCAGCAAAGGAGGAAAATCTCTCCAAGGTTTTATTTAACTCTCGGCCGGACGAGATAGAAATTATGGTATCAGCCTTAATTGGTGGTTTGAGTCCCTTCAGCCTAACATCAAGTGTAGTCATCACATAATGTCCAGCGGCTTTGAAGTCTGAGATTAAAGCCCTTAGCATGCCGAAGCCTTCACACAAGACGCTTGATGGAATATCTTGGCCGGCGAAACCGCCCCCTGCAACATGTTCATAAACAAAAAGCTTCAAACCTTTACCCTCATGACTTAATACTAAGCCTCGGAGGGATTTAATGAAAATTATCCCTGTCCTCGATATTTTAAATGGTGTAGCTATTCAAGCCATTCGTGGTGAAAGGGAGAAGTACCTTCCGGTGAGAAGCATCCTATGCGAATCTGCCAGCCCATTAGAGATGGCTATAGCATTTAAATCGTTTGGATTTGATGAGCTCTACATAGCAGACTTGGATGCAATATTGGGTAGGTATGTAAATCTAGCCCTCTACAAACAAATTAAAACCAAGACTAGCCTCAACTTAATGGTTGACGCTGGCGTAACCGACCTTGAGAAAGCTAAGGGGGTACTTAAAAGCGGAGTTTCAAGGATCATCATCGGGACCGAAACCTTAGACAACCTAGATTTTGTGAAACGAGCAATAAGACTCTTTGGTGAAGATCGGGTTATAGTTAGCCTTGACTTAAAGGAAGGAAAAGTCATGAGCATATCTGAAGCCATTAGGTCCATGGATCCGACATCACTGGTGAAGACGCTTGAGGGAATGGGTGCTACCCGAATGATTATTCTAGACTTGGCGAGAGTGGGGACCGGGCGAGGGGTTAACCTCATTGCCGTAAAGAAAATTCTTCAGGAGGCCAAAGTTGAAGTGTTAGCTGGCGGAGGAATAAGCAACATTAGAGATTTAGAAGAGTTAAAAGATGTTGGCGTGTCCGGCGCTCTTATAGCTACGGCCTTACATACAGGGAAAATCACTGCAAAGGAATTAAAATCAACAGGCTTTCTACTCCAGCTTGGGTATAACAACGGGTTGTAGCAGATGCAAGAATCTGCAAAAACATTTTAAAATTTCTTGAATATATTGTGAGCTCATACCCTAAGGAAGAAGAAGCCTTGGCGTCCAAGATTGCCGGCGTGACTTACCTTCTGATAGCGGCAAACATAGTGATATTCTTCCTAACACTTTCTGATCAGGGATACTATGTTAACGAATACTATGCTAACAAGTATGGCTTGATTCCCGCTCAAATTATGAAAAGAAAGAGTCTCTTCACCCTTGTTACATCCATGTTTTTGCATGTCGACCTTCTTCATCTTGGCATGAACATGCTTTTTCTCTTAATAACTGGTGATGGATGCGAACGCGCCATAGGCAGCTCACGCTTTTTAGTTTTCTACCTAACCTGCGGCATTTTTTCTGGACTTTTCCATGCCTATTTAAACAGCACATCCAGCCTTCCTACCATAGGTGCCTCTGGGGCGATCTTCGGCGTTTTAGCAGCCTTTGCGATTCTTTTTCCTTTCCGATGGCTGATCAGCCTTTTCGGTTTAATTCCCGTGCCTATTCCAGCCATAATCTTTGCCTTCTTAATGGTTTTGATTGAAACAGCTTATGTTACCTCAGGCCAAGTCACCTACGTCGCTCACACAGCCCACGTAGGAGGTTTCTTAGCTGGAGTTTTCTTGACTTTATTGTTTGGACCCAAGAAAAGCGATATAGAGGAGTAATTAACTTAGGCTGTACGAGTCAAAGTCGATAAGCAACAGAGCAGAATGGAAGATTAAGACCCCAACTTCTTTTTGAGTCGAACTCCATGAATTCTTCTGTAATATTTTTTAAGCTTTTCCACCTCCACGTAACCGCGCTTGCGATAGAGCTCCAGCGCTGCCACATTGTCCACACGGACTTCGAGATAGCATATTTTAACTCCTCTTTTTACGAAAATTCGCTCAAGTTCGTCAAGGAGTTTTATTCCCACACCTTTTCTTCTATGCTTGGATGCAACGTCTATGGTATACACTCGGCCAGTTATCATTTTGTCTTGGCGATGGATCAAGCCAATGATAAACCCGGCGATTTCGCTGTTTATCTGCGCAACCAAGCTTATTGCGTTCGGGTTTTGCAAAAGGTAGGCTATGTGTTCCTTGCTAAAAGCTTCCATGGTGAAGCATTCCCTCTCAATCTGGTAAAGCTTTTCTAAATCGTTGATCGTGGCTGGCTGTATTGTAATTGACAAAGATTCGACGACCGTTCTGCTTTCCATTCTACATAAGGTAGAAGAGAATTTGAGACTTTTGGAAGCTAAACCGTTCCTAGCCAAAATCGATGGTGAAAAACTTAGATACCAGTCGCTTGGAATAAAATATAGCAATTTTTGATTTGATTTCTTCTTCGCCAAAATATAGAAGGTGACTTCCACAGTTTTCCTTACAGTCAGAAGAACCGAATCCCTTGACAGGAAAATTTGCCTTTCCCTCCCTTTTTATGTAACGATTCATGTTGCATTCCAATTTTTTGCTGGTCTCCGCAGCTACAACTGCAGTTACGGTTGCATTTTTATCTGCCAGAAGGAAGTCTATGTGCCAGAGGTTCCGTTTTCTTTTCCGCAAGTGCCTAGAAACTCGTCGTTTTAAACTTGTAGCTCCTTTGCCTAACGCGGATCCAGTGTAGGTGTAGTATCCTCTTGGAAATTTTTGCAAACCCAACTTTCCTACATTTAAGCGTGCTTCCTCTGACAAAAATATGATTAACGTGTAGATTCCTTTAGTTGGAAGCGTTTCGATAGAGGACACATCTCTTCCTTTTCTGAGGGGCGATAACCTTCCTAAATAATTTTATACGGAAAACCTAAAAACGGTGACGAACAACTGATAACAAAACGTTACAGGTGGAACGCCATGAGTAGCGGTGAAACAGCCGAGGAGAGGGAGGACCCTATAAAGCTTCATAGAGAAGGAACAGCCTTGTCTGACGTTGGGAAGCATGAGGAGGCAATAGAGAAATTCCTAAAAGCCTCCACACTTTACGAAAAAGCCAAAAACTTTTTCGACGCATCATACACATTGTTCAAGGCAGCTGAATGCAGCTATACATTAAAGGATTACAGTACCGCGACGGAGCGCTTCATAAAAGCAGCAGACTTGGCATTCAAAGTGGGCTATGACAGGTTTGGGTTGAGTGCACTGGAATATGCCCTCGACTGCTGCAAGGCAAGAGGAGAAAAAAGAAAGGTTGCTGAACTGAAAAAGAAAATAAAAGAAGTAAAAGATAAACTCTCAACTTTATAACTAGTCAACAAACTATAGTGCTCATACTGTTTTTACGTTGGACGAATTTGACCATGTCGTTTAACACGGTTTTTCGAAAGATTATTGAGGAGGTGATTTTGGGGGTTGAGGAGTCGGGCGTTGTGGTGGTTGAGACGGTGGTGGTCGCGCTGGTAGTCGAGGTGCTCGAATCATCACAGCTTGTATACTCATTCTCAACGAAACTGATTCGCTTTCATATAATTTTGCGTCTACAGGAGGACCCACTTGTTGAAGAAATTGGGTGGATCTACAGTATAACTCCCACACATCACTCCACAAATCGGAATTCGGATCTATTTTTTCTACGTTGAGTTTGAGAACATTTTTTGCTTCTTCGAAGTCTATCACTTTACCATGCGACTTGTACTTTTCCCCTGTGGATAACCATTTTGCGACTAATTCTGCCTGCCTTGGATCATCTTTTAACATATACTTTTTCAGCCATTTTTCAGCCAATTCTCGAGACCCGTCGATGGCACTTTGACATCTCGCCAGTATTTCCGGACGTATTTGTGCCATCATTGGGTAATACATTTGAACCGGATCACCATCTTCTTGAACTTTTTTACGAATGATTTCTAACCCGTCGATGAATGACCTAGCAGGTATGGTTTCCCCTGGTAAAGGTGGAGGCGCTGTTCGAAGCTGTGGGTCAATAGGTCCTAGTTCTGCTAGATATCCCATGAGAATCTTGTCACTTCCTAGCGCTATCATGGCTGCTGCACTTTTTGCGTAGTCTGGTACAATTACACTGAATCCTTTCGTGAACCTAACTCTGCACATCGTCAGAAGCTTTTCAGCTGCATTTGCATCCCCACCTGGAGAATTTATCATGAGACACCCTTTTTCAGCTCCAGCAACAGACCTTAGCAAATCTTCGAAGAGAGGGACATCTTGTATCATTATGTGAGCAATAGGATGAGTTGGATTAGCCGTATAAACAATGAGTTTGGCACCTAACTTCCTTTGTAAGCGTTTAATGATGGGTCGTCTGTGTCTGTCATAAATATTGGGAGCTATTACACTCTGAAATATCGGATCTTTGAACCGCATACCTAGCATCTCCTAATTCAGATATTGCTGGATACAGAAATCGTATAGATGCGAGTTCGTCGTCTACTAAACTGATTCAGTATTTCTTGCAATTTCTTGATTTCGTCTATTTCCTCTCGATTTTCCTCAAGAACGTCTCTGACGAAATCATTAAGTGACATTTTCATCAATTGGAATAGTCTTTAAGTCACACATATTTCTTTCGTTCACTTTCAACATATTCTTAAACAAGTAATCGAATAACTAATTAAAATACACGTATGTCCATTGAGAGTTCTTATAAGTATGAAAACGTTTATGTTTTTTGCGGGACTAACTTCTTCGAAGCAAACGGTTAGTTGTAAAGGTAAAACTTATGGAAACAGAGTTCCGGGCTTTGGCTGAACTTTGCGAGAAACTGGAGGCTACATCCAAACGCACATTGATGGTGAGTCTTGTAGCAGAATTTCTAAAGCATTTACGTGATGATGAAGTGGAACCCGCGATATCTATGATTCTTGGCCGCGCTTTTCCAAGGTGGGATCAAAGAACTCTTGAGGTTAGCTGGGCAACCATGAGTGGCTCGATTAAACGCTTAACCAATGTGGATTGGAAGGATTTCACAAAGGCTTTCAGCAAAACAGGCGATATAGGAGCAGCCACCAAGATCATGTTTGAATCAAGCAGAATTCAGAGACAGGCTACGCTTTTTGAAAAGCCCGTGACGATTCTCGAGGCGAGACGCAGCCTAGAAGCCATAGCTGAAACCAGTGGCTATGGTTCAAGAGAAAGAAAGGAGTGCCTTATAGAAACTTTGTTGGGTGAAGTCACACCTTTAGAGGCGAAATACATAGTCAAGATAATGATTGGCGAGATGAGGACAGGTTTCCACGAGGGACTGATGGAACTCGCAGTTTCGAAGGCTTTCAACGTTCCTCATGATGTTGTTCAAAGGGCAAGCATGCTAACCGGAGACATAGGAGAAGTCGCGGCAATAGCCAAAACTCGAGGCCGAGAAGGAATCTCGAAGCTTCAGTTTCAAGTTTTCAGACCTATAAAGCCTATGTTAGCCCAAACAGCCGAGGACATAAATGAGGCCCTCAAAGAACATGGCGGTTTAACCGCCTTCGAACATAAGCTGGATGGGGCCCGCGTACAGATTCACAAAGCTATGAATAAGGTTAGGATTTACAGTCGCAGGCTAACCGATGTAACTGCGAGCTTCCCTGAAATCGTGCGACTGACTCGGGAGGAAGTTAAAGCCAGTGAAGCTATTTTGGAAGGTGAGATTATTGCAGTTGGGAAGGATGGCACCCCGCTTCCCTTCCAGCACTTCATGAGAAGGTTCCGAAGGGTTCACGACATAGAAGAGATGGTTAAGAGAATTCCAGTCGAGCTTTTCCTTTTCGACCTCATATACATTGACGGCAAAAGCCTCATCGTTGACCCATACGTTGAGCGAAGAAAGAAACTGAAGGAAATCGCGGGGAACATACCCCTAACTAGGCAAATAATTACCAGCAGTCCTCGTGAAGCAGAACGGTTCCTAGGAGAAGCCATAAACAAAGGCCATGAGGGGCTTGTGGCCAAAAAATTGGACAGTCCCTATACCCTAGGAGTTCGGGGCAAGCGCTGGTTCAAAATCAAATTATCATTGGAGCCCTTGGACCTAGTCATAGTCGCGGCTGAGTACGGGTATGGAAGAAGGCACAACTGGCTTTCAGACTATTATCTAGCGGCTCGAGACTCTGAAAGCGGGGAGTTCCTAGTGGTTGGGAAGACTTTCAAGGGTCTAACCGACGAAGAAATTAAAGATATGACCAGAAGACTCGAAGAAGCGGCCATCAAAGAGGAGCATCGGAGGGTTGTTGTACCTCCTAAAATAGTGGTGGAAGTGGCCTACAACGAAGTCCAGAAAAGCCCAAAATACAAGTGTGGAATGGCTTTACGCTTTGCTCGAATAATGCGAATTCGGGAAGACAAAAGCCCAGAAGAAGCCGACACCATTCAAAAGGTTAGGAAAATTTACGAGAAGCAGTTTGAGAAAAAAGCGATCTACAGGTGATAGTTTATGGAGAATAAAGATGTGGAAATCTTAGACAGAATTCATAAATGGTTTATATAAATAGGCTCAAAATTTTAAAGGAGGGCTCTGGATGGTGCGAAGATCAAAACTGGAAAGGTACATTAGCATTCTTGAGATTCTGGCGCGTGCGCGCAATTTTGCGTCTCAGGAGCCAATGGACTTAACCCAACTTATGCGTAAGACTGGTCTAAGCAAAAGCGTTCTGAAACAACACTTAGACTCTCTGATACAGCAAAACCTTGTTGAAGAACAAAACTTAGGTAAAGACAAAATTTTCTACGCCATTACAGAAAGAGGTCTAAAGGTGCTGTACGTTGTCGTCCCAATAATTGAAGAAGCGCGCAAAATCCCAGCATCGCTATACCAGCATGAATGACGGAATAGACCACCACTTTTGTCATTTTTGCGCGCGCATAAGTGTTGAATAATTCTTTTTGGCTTGTTTTGGTGATTGGGGCGGTTTTTGGGCTTAGTAGGTGAATGCTGCTATGCTGTTGGCTAGGTCTGGTCTGCCTATCTTGTGTGTCGTGATGGCCACCGCATATATGCATGAGTAGCATAGGGCCACGTGCATGCGCTGAAAACTTTCCAAACCGGTTTGTCACCTCTTCTGAGGTTGATTTAACCATCCCTTGGCATTCTCACCCCTATAAGCCTAACTAAGCCTAGAAAAAGCCTAATTGACGGAAATAAGTTAGGAAAGAATTATTCAACACTTATGCGCGCAACCGTCAACGATTTATAAAAGGTGATAATTACCGTTTAACCCCGAAAACTTCAAAAATCCTTTAAACTAACCTTTATGGTTGCGAGCTAAATGTTTCGAAGAAGCGTTGTCCCCCCACAGACTGAAGGGGTTTCCATCGTTCTCACAAGGGTCAGCTACCGACATGAGCGACTTCAAACTCAATCCGTCAAATCTTCTCTAAAAGTCACGTATATCCGTACTGAGCTAGATAGGACCTGATGTATTCAACTGCTCGTTCTCTTGGTCTGTAGATTCCAAAATGCCCCTCTGCCAAGACATCAAAGTCCAAGCTGACAAGTTTCTTCATAGATTCAGCCCATTCTGAAATGTTGGAACGAAACTCGGACATGAATGGACCATGAACATCCTGCGCGAAAAGGATATTTCCACCCGAGGTGCTGAGAAGTATCGAAATGCTTCCAGGCGTGTGACCTGGCGTGTGAAACCATCTTAAGGTTTTGTTTCCCACTGGAAATTTTCCCTCAGAGCCCGAAAGTTTAACATCTACTTTGCAGGGAATCAAAATCTGGCTATACCAAACAGCCCCTGTTAGTTTGGGATCTGCTTTTTCTAAAACCTCACTGTCTAACTCGTGGGCAACCGTTTTGCACCCATATTTTTCGCGAAAAGAAGCGGCTCCTCCAACATGGTCTATGTGAGAATGCGTGATAAACAGGGTTGAGATATCCTCTGGATTTAAATCCGCCGTCTTTATGTTTTTACAAATTTTATTAATATCTACGCTGACGCCAGCGTCAATCAACGCCAACTCGCTTTTACAATCTACAAGGTAAACCATGCAATCTCCTGGATTAGATATTTCAGAACTGCCGACCAAGTAAACTCCGGGAAGTATTTCAGAGGGTTTTTGCATGGGACTGTTTACTCTCCGCTCCTAGAAAAGCTTGTCATTTCATGAGTTCACGCTGGCTTTTTAGTTCTTCTTTTAGGTTGAGAGCGGCTTTCACGGTGCCGTCACCTAAATTTTCGGTGATGAATCCCATTTTCTTCATAAGATTAATAGCCAGATAGTTATCACTTAACAACAGGCCATAAATTGTTTCAAGTTTTTTGTCTTTACAGATTTCAATCATGTGATCAAGCATTTTTGACCCCAGGCCCAAGCCTTGCCAGGAATCAGCAACGACGATAGCTATTTCGCCAGTTTTTCCATCGGGTTCAATAACAAGTCTGACAACGCCTAAGATTTTTCTTTGTCCATCGCCAGGCAATTCTGCTACGATTGCTATTTCTCTGTCATAGTCGATGTTGCAATAGCGAACTCTAACCTCATGCGGTGTTTCTTCGATAACATTGAAAAATCTGTGATGTATGGTTTGTTCTGAAAAGTTTTTGAACATTTCAAGCCACAAGGGTTCATCTTCAGGCTTTATAGGTCTTAGAAGAACAATTTGTCCATCACGAAGCTTCCACAAAGTTTCGTACTTTATGGGATAGGGACTAATCACCAAATGTTCGTGAGGTTCAAGTTCCGCGAATACGCGTTCTTTATCAATTACTATGCGGGCGTCAAGAGCTAAAGCTTCCTTTTCATCTATTAACAATGGATTAATGTCAACTTCTTTCAGTTGCGGAAAGTCAACAAGCATCCTGGAAAACCGCACCATTATACCTTCAAGAAGCCTAAGATTTGCCGGCGGCGCATTTCTATAACCTTTCAGAAGCTGATAAACTTTCGTTTCCTCCATGATTCTTCTAGCTAAAATTTGATTTAACGGTGGAAGCCCGATAGCAACATCTTTGAATAATTCAACACCGACACCGCCCATTCCAAACAAGATTACTGGACCGAAAAGCGGGTCAGTTTTAGCCCCGAGAATGATTTCATAGCCCCGCTTTTTAATCATAGGTTGAATTGTAACACCACGAATTTCAGCTTCTGGATTGTATTCTTTAGCTCGCTTTATGATAAGATCAAATGCCTCCCGAAGCTCAGCCTCTGAAGCTATATCAAGCACGACGCCTCCCGCGTCAGTTTTATGAACAATTTGAGGCGAAAGAATCTTCAGAACCACTGGATAACCTATTTGAGAAGCTGAAATAGCCGCCTCATCTACAGTTTTTGCCACCAACGTTTTAACAACTGGAATATTGTAATATTCCAGAAGTTGCTTTGCTTCGATCTCAGTCAATATTTCCCGGTTTTCCTTGGCAACATTTCTCATTATCACCATAAGCGGACGTTTCGGTGGAACACTTTCCACAGGAAGTTCTTCAGGTGTTTCATAAAGCAATTCAAGATTACGTTTATACCGATACATATACATGTATGATTTAACCGCTTGCTCCGGAGTGGAGAACGTTGGAACGCTGTTTTCGGTTAAAATGTGGTTCGCCTCTTCTACCTCTTCATAACCCATGAAAGACGTCAAAAGCGTCTTGTAATGGCCTTTACTTTTACCCAGCTCCACGATGTTTCTTGCAATCTCAGCGGGATCTGATACGCCCTGAGGAGTATAAATTATCAATAAACCGTCAACATTTTCATCTTCAATACATGCTTCTACAACAGCTCTATATCTATCAGCTTTAGCATCTCCCAAAATATCAATCGGGTTTCCTCTACTCCAATAACGTGGCAAGATGCTGTTAAGCCTCTCCATTGTTTTTCGGCTTAGCTTAGCCAGTTTTCCTTCTCTGGCTATAAGTGCGTCCGTAGCCATTATTCCTGGACCGCCCGCATTAGTGATTATGGCAAGATTTGGGCCTCTGGGAAGGGGCTGCATGTCCAAAACTTCGGCAATGTTAAAGAGATCATCAATTTCCTCAACGCGCACTATTCCAGCACGTTTAAACGCTGCATCGTATGTCATGTCTTCGCCGGTGAGGGACCCGGTATGCGAAGCAGCAGCCTTTGCGCTTTCACCAAACTTTCCAGCCTTCACTACGATTATTGGTTTGGTTTTTGCAAAGTGCCTTGCAGCACTCATGAATTCTCTAGCATCGGTTATTCCTTCGATGTACATTAATATGCTTCTTGTCTTTGGATCAGTACCAAAATAGTCTATAAGATCGCCGAAGTCTACGTCAATCATTGAGCCTATGGAAACGAAGTTGCTAAAGCCTATGTTCTCGTGGATGCCCCAGTCAAGGATTGCTGCGCCTAATGCACCGCTTTGAGAAATAAACGCTATATTACCTGGCTTCGGCATTCTAGTTACAAAGGTCGCGTTAAGATTGATGCTTGGACGGATGATGCCTAAACAGTTAGGTCCTATAATTCGTAGATTGTATTTCTTCTTTATCTCAAGAATTCTGTCCTCTAGTGCTTTGCCTTCCGGTCCAACTTCTTTAAAACCAGCTGAAATAATGATGATTCCAATTATTCCAGCTTTCCCACACTGCTCCACTACGTCAGGAACGGTTTTAGCTGGAGTAGCGATTACAGCAAGGTCAACTGTTTCTGGAAGTTGATCCACGGTTTTATAGGCTTTAAAACCGAGAATCTCCTTTTTGCGAATGTTAACTGGATAAACCTTGCCTTCATAACCTAACTCGGTGAGATTTTTCATTAATGTATATCCGACAGAACCCTTCTCATCACTTGCCCCAATCACCGCGATGCTTTTAGGATTAAAAATTCTGTCAAGATTTGACGTAACCAAGACGTAGCCGCTCTTAATCAGAGAGTAAACAAGATTCAATAAAATAAAACTTTGTGTTTATTACTTCTGTTTGAAACAATGTTACTATAAGAATTTATTTAGCGAGCGCAGTATGGGACTTCAATTTTAGATTCCTTATTCTGCATGTTTTTTAAACCATTTTAGTTTACATTTGAGACTTGAGTAACTCTTACCCTCACTCTTTTTCTTAAATACTCTAAATGTGTGCGTAAGTCTCGACTCACTCTTTGAAAGCTACTTCAAGTAGTTTTCTTAACCGCTCATACGCATCTTGGTCGATTATCTTGTCGCGAAATAAAACCAGAAATACAAGAAATAATTATCAAAGCTCCCGGAGATAAAATAGAAAATTCACTCGTTCCATACTCATTAAGAAGATGACAACGAGTAAACCATTTATGAACTCTGTATCTTTACTTTCTATAAACTATGCGCGCATGCGCAGCTTCATGTTTATGATGTATGAAGTTTTTAGGAACTTCCTAAAAGAATAGTTGCGAACCACATTCATTGTTGGTGAATACCGTGGAAGGCTGTTGCGAATCACGCGAAGGAGTCGACCAATTCCAATATTGGTCAAAGACTCTGGGATTCGTTGTAGCCTTTTCCCGTATTCACCATGCAACATCTTGAAAAGACCTGCATTTATTTTTTGTGAACTAGAAATAAATAATCCGCTTTTGCACAGGCACCCTGAATAAAACATGAATACACTGAGGTAAAAGGTAAATGAATGGCTGGAGCAACGCCAGTAGAAACGCCTACAATAGTGCTATAGAAAACGCAGGAAATCAAGGAAAATGACGAATATTTTCGAAATTTATATAACAAAAGATCTAAGCATATTT
>LIHK01000020.1 GCA_001399795.1 Candidatus Bathyarchaeota archaeon BA2
TAACGATATGGTTTAAAGATGCATTATGTTTATTTGTTTAGAATCCCTTAACTATACCCGAACAGGAGACAAAGACATGGCTAAAAAGCCAACCAAAGACGATGCCCTAGAAGCCCTTGACTTCATAGTAAACGTCCTAAAGGAACACGAGAAAGACCTAGATCGCCTCATCGGCCAACTAGCCACCGTAACAGAAAGCCTAGGAGAAACAGGAGAAGTAGCAACAAAAATAGAAAAAGTTGAAGAACGCCTATCAACCATCCAAAGCGAAGTCGCAAGCCTCATAAAATACCTATCTACACCAAAAGAAATGCCAGCCTATCCCATCGGACCACCAGTAATCGTAAAATGCAAAAAATGGGAAGACTTCAAAATCCTAGCCGTAGGCGCCGACACAGTTTCCTATCAATTCAAAGAAACAGAAAAAACCTTTCAGGTAGACGCTTTAAAAGAAGGGAGAGTTCTCATCTACACAGGAGAATTTCCCCAAAACGCTAGCCTGCTAAAAATATGGCTGTCAAAAGAACTGGGCGTCACAGAAGAAAAAATCTTCGAAGGCGTCCTAGCCATAAGATAGTTTGATCGACAAATTTTTATACTCAAACTATATTATATATTGCGTCTTACGACACAAGCATCTTTGGGGTGAGGTTGAAAGCACGCGTGAGCCGCCTCCTTATTATGTCCGAAACTCCTTTCTCTCTCTCATGAGGCATGTTGTCGCGCGTGGAAGCCAATAAGCGATGAACCCCAAATGAAGAAGACTGCTTTGTTTTTCCTGCTGTCAGCGGTGTTTGCTTCTCCTTGCATTTTTAGCGTGTCCCTTACAGAGGAACGTTGGGCTTTGATAGAGGATGTTCGTGGTGAGAGTTTGAAGGTGGAAACTGTTAGCGACGAAGTTTGGGCTCAGCTGGTTAAACTGTAATAATGGGAGTGAGAGGTGGATTGGCGGAATAGTTGAAAGATAAGTAACGAGTGGGTTTACGCTTCGACCCAAAAACTATCATAGTGGCGGAGGGTACTATAGAAGTTTGGTAAACCACCATTAGAGACATGAGCGAAGGGCTGGAATACTGGCTGGGAAACATGGCGGTGGTTGGGGCAAGGGTTATTCAAATACATCAACCTCCTTCAGTTGGCGGCGTTTGGATTCCGGTAGATAAGTTTGGTTTGTTGGCTCCCTACATCGCTTTAGCCTCAACAATAGTGGTTGCAACGGTTGCAGCAGCCATCTGTGTTAAGTATGCTAAGCGTAGAAAGAAGAAGCAATAAATCCTTCAACTTCCCTTTGCTTCCGTCATCAACTTAAAACGTCTAAAAATTCTCTAGAGTACATACAATAGTACCACTGAAATAATGAGGAACAAAATAAATAAGTCAAGCCAGATCAGCGCCAAGTGTCCAGCCCTCAACCCATATATTTTTGTCCATATTCTATGCTTATTCTTCGCGTGGTCGAAGCAAGCTTCGTGCAATTGTTGCATGAAAGTTACAGTTGTTCCCGGTTTAAACTCCACTCTGCTTCCCTCCTTCGGCTTAACATTAAGTATAGCCGACCTTAGGTAACCCCAAAAGACTGCTCGACCAAGAACGTAAATGACCAAAACGATGAAACCGCTCGCCATCAAACCCAGTATTATTCTTCTCGCAAGCTCTTCAGGTAAAGTTGGGGAAAAAACTCTGGTTGCAAATTCTAGGATGTGGGGAGTGGCCTCAACGAGACCGAGAAATCCGACGGCTAGGGCCACGAGGTAGGCACCATGAGCTATGCACTCTGAAGAATAGTAACTAAGCAAAGCCATGCGGGCATCCTGCTTATCCTTAACACTTAGCCTAAGTTCCTCCATAATTCATCATAATTCCTATTACAACCCCATTTTATATACGTACATCGCTAAACCAACAATAAGGAAAGAGAGAAGGCGAAAACTTCGCCAGAAGCCTCAGCTTTTTCGCCGCTTCAATGGCTTTATTTCAAATCAGCTCAATATCTTTGCAGGAACGTAGAGAGTAACGACGGGATTGGGCTTGACCTTGTTTCCAAGATTTGCAGCTGCAGCTGACCTGCCTTTTTTCCTTCTCCTATACAAAGCATAGAGCAGAGTCGCGGTTAAGGCCGCTATGCCCAAACCAATCGCTGCAAGCCAAGCTAAAGGCCAGACTACAGCCACCTTCTTTACCTTGTAGTCGTACGTTGTTGTTACGGCACGGTTTCCCGCATTGTCATAGGATTCGACATAAAACGCGACAGTCACACCACCACTTGCTCCTGGGATCGTGGCTGTCCAGTTTCCATTTGTTGGCGTCATTCCTATGGGTTGCCACTCTCCGGTTGCATTATGCCAGAGAGTAACGTTTTTGACACCGCTGGCACCCAAGGGTTCGCTCACTGATACGGTGACGTTCACCTGTCCCTCGGCCAAAGGTTCCACAGGGTCCCAAGTAGGAGCGCCAATTGAGGGCGGTATATTATCAGTTACCTGGTAGAAGTGAATATCAGAAACAGCCCAATTCCAAGCGTTGTCGGAAGCGTATACCCTGTATTGAACCTCTGTCCCGTAAGGTAAGATGGGAATCATTGCACTGAACCGTGTGCCCACTAACGTCATAGTTACGTTTGTCCATACAGAACCGTCCCCATAGCTCAGAATAACGAATCCAACACCGCTAGCCTCTGGAGGTTCGGTTACGCTTGTAGACACCGTTACGGTTTCAATATAATTTGGCGATGTTGGCAGATGTTCCACATCTGAAATCACTGGGGGAAGGAGATCAGCGACTCTGTAGAAAAATGGACGCGATGTAGCGGTGTTTCCAACCTTATCGCTAGCGTAGATATAGTAAACTACAACGGTGTTGTAGGGCTTAGGCTGGATTTTGGCGCTGTAAAGGTCGTTGCACACGGGACTCATTGTTGTATTTATCCATGTAATTGCGTCAGTTGAATAATAAAGAATAACGGATTCTATTCCGCTTCCTACGTCATCCGTAACATTTGCTATAACAGTTACGGCCTCATTATAATTTGGTGTTGGGGGACATCGCAATACTTCCACGATTGTCGGAGGCTCTGTATCCACAGGAACAAAATAGACCGTTATGTTGACTGTGTCTGTGTCCCAGAGTCCTTCGGAGTCAGTAACGTTTAGAACAACCGTGTAGGTCCCTTCCCTAGCGTAGGCGTGGGTTACAATGTCACCAAATCTGACGGTGTTATCCCCTAAGTTCCATGCATATCGGATGATTTCTCCCCCATTGGGGGTCGAGCTGGTGGCGTCGAAGGTCACGGTTTCGTTGGCGACTGGTTTTGGTGGCGACCATGTGAAGGAGGCCAGAGGACGACTAGGAATGACCACAGGAGGCTGAATGGGACAAAGTGCAAAGTCTACGGTGACGGTGGCTTGTTTGTCAACGAAGACGTTGTTAACTATCTGGATATAGTAGCCCTCGGCTGAGGCTTTGACGTTATAGACTGCTGGAGCATAAACCTGGATTTCGTATGTTCCATCTTCAGCTGTGAGAGTTGAGTAACCACCAGCCGTTACGTTTGCGCCTTTTATCGGCAGAGTAGTTCCAGTGTCTATGACCGTTCCATTTATCCATCCCTCATGGGGAATTGGAACAAGGGCGAAGTTAACCGTAACAGTTTCACAGACGCCCACGTAGACACCGCAGGCCGTCTCGGTGTAGTACTGATCCATTTCAGCCGTGACCGTGTATGTGGCTGGAGCAGGAACCTTAATGATGTAGTATCCGCTGGCATTTGTAACCGCAAAGTAGCCGTCAGCCTTCACGGTTGCGCCTACAATCGCCGAGCATGTCTTAGCGTCGGTGACCCTACCCTCAATCCAACCAATCTTGGGCCACCATGGCTGGCGGATACACTCATTAATAATATCCACTTGCTTAATGAGGTACTGCGCCTCATCGTTAACAATCCATTTTTCAATCTTTTTTTGAATGTCGTTCCTCAGTTTGTCTACGGCGCCCCCATAGGCTCCAGCCTTAACCTGATTGATCACCGCACGAATCTTGTTACATAGCGCCCCTCTTTGGCCCTCTGCGGCTTTCTTGTTTGGATGCGAGAAGTTTTCGTAGGACAACATAGATACATTGCCGGCAAGCTGTTCTAGCAAAAATATGACGGAGTCCGACTGGTTTGAGTGATTTGAATCCCCTGCTGCTGGAACAATCATGACTAACGTGGAAATCAGTATCAAAGCAGACAGTAATAGAGCAGTAAGATGCATAATTAGCTGCCTTCTCATTCTCCTCTCCCTCTTTAGGTAGGTCATATAGTTTGGCTCCATTCTTAAATATTTAACCGATATGTACTCCCTAATTCTCATATAAAGGGAGTATTCTTTCACAAGAATATTCCAAACAGAGATGGTGAAAACTTCTAGAAAAAATCTTAACCCTCTAAAAAAATATCAATCCTCTTATAGGCAAAACAGAGCTTCTGAATGTGAATGAGGCTACTAATCTTAAGACATAAATATTCATGCATGGTTCAGCAGAAGGTGGTGGAATCCTACGGAGGGCACATCAAAATACTACACTTTGCTGAGAGACCCCGCTCGACGCAGAATAATTAAAATTCTGGGCAACCAAGGAAAAATAGGCTTTAAGGAGTTAAAGCACGAACTGGGACTAGGCGTCGGCACCGTATACTACCACTTAGACATGCTTTCAGATTTCCTAACTCAAGACAAACACAGAAAATATATGCTTAATGACCGGGGACGCTTGTTGCATAAGCTATTGAAGGAGGGAAGCTTGCCGCCTGGTCTGGAGATTGGGGAGGCTTTTAGTCACCGTTTGGGGGGTTGGCTTTTTCTTTCGCATGTTTTTGCCAAAACGGTTCGCTTGTGGATTTTTTTGCCCGTGGCTGTCGCCGTCTTAGTTTTGGGTGCCTTTGGCTCGGCTTTGGCTAGACTTGAACCCGTATTTTTCTTCTATTTTTCTTCCAACCGAAGCTTTGAAGGTATGGTTCTCATTTCCCTCTTCTACTGGATTGGCTTGTTTCTTTTGGCTGACGCAACCATTTATGTTTTGTTTAGGAGAAGGGGCGGCGACCTGCAGCTCTTCGCCTGCTTGGGCTTGTCGGCGTTGCCTCTAGCTCTTTTTCCCTATGTTTATATGATGATCCCTGCTGAGGTCTCTTGGATTTCTCGTTATGTGCTCCTCGTACTTCAAGTCTGGACACTGCTGCTGGTTTCGTCAGCGTTCTCGTTTGGGGAGGGCTTGCGCCTAGACCGTTCAATCGTTGTCAGCCTCATAGTCCTCTACCTCAACATCGCCTTGCTCATGCTGCAAGGACGCCTATCATGAGTTCGAGTTTTCTCGAAACGATTTGGTTAATAGAGGCTTTTTCTAAGTATTTTTTGGCGAAAAACCTTGAAAATGAAGAGAAAATGGCTTGCTGCAACGTTTCTAGCCATTCTTTTAATGTCGCTTGCTATGCCTTTGATTGCTTTGCCCGTTGGAGCGTCTGAAGAAGACGATGACAACCATGACTTTCGGATAGTTCCAGAAGGGGAGAACTGGTACAAACTGGAGTCTGACATTGTCACCGTTCTATTTCCAGCTGGCGGAAGGAAACCAATGTTCATTTGGTGGTATACCGGCGCGCCTGACCAAATCTACGTTGTCAAGTTTCGGGGCTTAATGGAATGGTTCGCTTTTGACCATCCGTCGCTTCCTCCAAAACCCGAATATTACAAGCGTTTACGCGAAGCTTGGCCCGAATGGTGGCGCGAAAGATTCCAAGAGATGTACTTTAGGCCAGCAGAAAGTTGGTGTATACACATGGGTAAGTGGGGGGAACTGGCGTTACTGCGCTCTATAGTGAACTAAATAAGGGAAGAGATGAAGAATAAATGGCACAGCCCCTTCTTGCCTTTCGCCGCTGGACAGTGGACCCTAAGCGACATCCACGATATTACTACGCCAGAGGGAAAAATCATCGGCGTATCCTTCGCCTTCAAACTAGTGGATTTGCCAGACCGGATGCCTAACCTACAGTTCGCCGAGAACAACATCATGATACGAGTGCGGTTCTATAACGAAACCGTCCAGGAAACCGTTCCAAGTGCAGACTTCCGATACACTGTAAACGCAGGCGAGATGAAGATGGACCTTGTGGTTAACAAGTGGGTGTGGAACATCGACGTCATAAAACAACTCCTGCTACAATTACGTAAAGCGGGATTTGACATAAATATTCCAGAAGGAAAATCGAGACTGGCCCTGTGGGTCAACCTAGCCTCAATCGACATGACTAAACTAGCCCTAGCAGAGGACCAACCCGAAGAAATCGAGGTGCACTCAACGGCTACACACATGAACATTGAATACCTACGCGAAGATATAAGAGAAGACAAAACAGCAACAGAGCATGAGAGACCAATTGAAATTCCAAGATCGATCATCAAACTGAGGTTCGCCAATGAAACCACAACGCTCGGCGGCTTCTTCCGATTCGTTTCCTCGGCCAAGATAACCAACTATCCCAAACATGGCGATGTGAGTATGGTGCCAGTTAAAGCAGCGTACATTTCAGGAAGAGCCCACATGCGTTTGTTCATTGGCTATCCATACTTTGGCAATGGCACCTTGGAGCACGACCCCAGCATTGGCGTTGACGTGCCCGGCATTGATGGCACACCAAAATATACGGTGCAGACACCGACTGGAATGAGCGAAACACCCGTGGTACTTGGCAAATACGTGCTGCCATTGTTCACCCCAGAGTTAACGGTAGCCTTGATAGCCGTGGTTTCAGCGACCGCAATCATACTATACGTAGCCAAATGGAAACGCAAAACCCCAGTCAACATAATTCGAACAAGCTAAAGCTCCTTTCCCTCCTTTTTTCTCGATTTTCTCATCCAGACAATCTCTCATTGTGTCGTAAGATGACATATATCTGTTTTCGACTTGTATCTTTTAATATTCGTACGCCGAAACAGATGATGAGAAGTAAATGAACCCTAATGAAGTCCGTTGGAAGATCATTAAAGCGCTACTAGACGAGTTTCCGTCCTTGAGGGAAAGGGCGAGAGAATACTTGAAAAACTAACTGTCTTTTATGTCCTCCTTCCCTTCTTAGGGTTTTGGTATCAAAGCAGCACCATATGGCTGTCATAACCATTCTCTATTAATAATCATCAACTGCGTAGGAAAATGCTTGGCAGAAAAGTTACGGCTGATGAATACTGAATATTTAGTATAAATTCATAAATGATTAATTAGTGAAAGTTTTCCTTCTATTATGTAGGTGCCGACTTTGACTGAAGTTTCACCAGTGATGGAAAAGATAGCTGAGAGAAAGACGATTGTCTACAAGTCTCGAGTTGATCCCAGTGTAGTGAAGCTCACTGCAGAGAAGATGAAAAACAAATTGTTTATTAAGTTCGGCTTTTCAAAGCCTAGACCTGAAGAAATACGAGTTGTTTCTGTTGACAAATACTACGAACCATACGTTATTATTGACGGAAGATACAGCGTCGATTACTACAAGAAGCGAGTTTGCACGTTTGACGTTGACATGAGGACAGAGAAGGTTAAAATTTTAGACAAAGCGTTCAAACCCGAATCTATAGTTAGTCCTACAGGGGAGACACGCAAAGTAATTAGACTTGAGGCCGAGGAAAGCTTCTCTTACGAGGATAAAGCCTATATAATTCTCGACAAGTCAGGGCGCGAAATCCCGCCTGACGAGGTGCCCTCTGCTCCTTCAGAAGATCACCCTCAAAAAATATTGAAAGAGTTTGGCAAAAAGTCTGGAAAGGTGAAGATTTCTCCCCGAAAAGGAGTTGAGATCGTTAAATCTAGAATCGTTAATAGGCCTCCAGACGCAGACAAAGTTGAAAACGAGCTTTTCCAAATTTCCGAGCACACTGTGATCTACAATCCAATCTATGAAATTACCTTCAGAAATTTGAAGACAGGCGAGGAGAAGGTTATTAAAATCGACGGTGTCACCGCAAAGATAATCTCGTAAGGAAGCGGTTCATCTGTAGCTTACGGGTGTCCGTTTTATCCAAAAGATCGGTGAGTTGACTGTAGCGGGATTTTCTTCTTCGTTTAGGAGGTTCGCAATTTTTTCGTAGTTTTGGAGGTATCTGATGCCCTTGGTGGTTGTTTTGTAGAGTGTTCTCTCGTTTTCTGTTACGACTTCGAGGAGTTTTATTTTGAGGAGAAATGAGAGATACTCATTTAACTGGGCGAAACTCAAGTTTGTTTTGTACATGATTTGGGTTTTTAGGCTTCCATCCTTTGCTATGTTTAGTATTTCTGACATTATGTATAGGCGGTCTCTTCTTTTGCGAGTAGCTTCTTCCAGTTCGTTTTTCAATACAAGGCCTCGCTAGGGTTGTTCTATAAATTTCGTCTATAGTTCTAGTAAATACGATACCTAAAAGGAGTGTTCCCCTAAGGAACATATTTCTATAAACAGAATATTGTGTTCTCCTCTACGCCAACTTCTCTATATGGTTTCGATTTGAGTTGTTTATTGAAGCAGCATAACACTTATAAGGCGGGTTCGTATTTCGACTATGAAAAGGCCTTTCAAGGAAGGTGATGTTTTGAGCATTGAAAAAATGAAGCGTCGTGCCCTCCATTTACGAATGCTGATTGATTCAAGCAAAAGCAAGAAAGAAAGGGAAAAGGCGATCAGAGAGTACGTTAGCCTCATACAACGAATAAGCCAATAACAACTGAAAGTCATGTTTTTTAACCTAAAATTTTACGCTACATTCCTTGCCATGTAGAACACCCCCGTTGCCTAGATTTTCTTTCATCTCTTCTTAGGGTAGATAATGATTTACGGGAAAAGAAAATAATACCCCTGCCACGTTGACTATGTTGGGAACTCGCCTATGCCCGCCAACCTTCCAGCAGAGGCAAAACACAAGTGGTACGAGGCTTCTCAGGCAAGAGAACCCGAAGAGAAAATCGAGAAACTCAAGGAATTCCTAAGCCTTGTTCCCAAGCACAAGGGCACGGAAAACCTTCAAGCCCAAGTTAAGAGAAAAATTGCCGTACTTCGAAGGGAGATTGCCGAAAAGAAACAGAAGAAAACTGGGAAAGGCGGACCCAAATTCTTCGTCGAAAAAGAAGGAGACGCCCAAATCGTGATTTTAGGACCCACCAACGTGGGACGAAGCAGCCTCCTCTCGCTCCTGACCAACGCAAAAGTGGAGATTTCCAGCTATCAGTACACTACAAGGAAGCCGACGCCCGGGATGTTTCGTTATCAAGACCTGCAGTTTCAGATGGTGGAGGCGCCGGCGTTGATGGAAGGCTCCGCAGATGGAGGAACTTGGGGACTCCAAACCTTGGCTGCGGCGAGAAACGCGGATGGGCTCATTCTCATGGTTGACTTGTCCCAAGACCCTGTTGAACAGTTCTCTATGATCTTGCGTGGATTGGAGAGGACGAGAATCCTTACGCGGGAGCCCAAAGCTAGAATTGAAATTGAGCGGAAACATGTGGGCGCTGGGTTAAGAATTATAGTGTTGGGGCGTCTCCTTGACTGCACTTTAAGGGACTTGGAACAACTTTTCAAAGGCTATAGAATACATGACGCCACTGTCAAGATTCAAGGCGAAGCCACAATAGACGACGTTGAAGACGCCATCTTCGAAGGCACGGTGTATCGTCCAGCCATCGTTATAGCCAACAAGGCAGACCTTCCCGGCGCTGCGAAAAGATTTGAACAACTGAAAGGCTTTGTTAGAGAAGAAATGAGGATTCTTCCGTTATCTTGCCAAGCCAAATCTGGACTGGAGAAGCTTGGTTCAGAAATATTTGAGATGATGAACATAGTTCGGGTTTATACTAAAGAGCCCAACAAGAGGTTTCCCTCTGAAAAGCCCTTCACGATTAGTAGGGGCTCCACTGTTTTGGATTTGGCGAAGCGGATTCACAGTGACTTTTATGAGCAGTTTTCCTACGCAAAGGTGTGGTCAAAGCGGTTGCGGTTTAGTCCCCAAAAAGTTGGGGGCTCCTTCACCCTAGAAGATGGCGACACCGTGGAAATCCACACGAAATAACAAGCTTAAAGGTTACATCTCAAAAATATTAGAGTTAGGAGTGGTTTAGATGAATTGGTTAATGTCTTGTTTGGCTGCGGTGGTTTGTTGGGGTTTTTGGGGCTTCCTTATGAAGTTGGCATCTGAGCACTTTAATTGGCATCAAATGTTTGTTGTAACAAGTATTGTTACGCTGGCAACTTCTTCCCTGATTCTCGTCTTTTTGAAGCCTTCGATAAATGTTCATTCTCCTGGTTTTGTCTATGCATTTTTGGCTGGTGTAGCTGGTGTCTTGGCTCTTATTGCCTTTTACACCGCCCTAGGTGTTGGAAAGGCTATTATTGTTGTTCCTTTAACAGCCCTCTATCCGGTTGTAACAATAATTCTGTCCTATTTGATTCTAAACGAGAAAATAGCCTTTGTAAAGGGCATAGGTGTCATGTTAGCTTTAGTTGCCATCCTACTTGTTTCAATTGACTAGTTTGAGTAGTAAGCTGAAGAACCACTTATTGTATGGGAGTCAACGGTGTTACCTTATTTATATTTCCCAAGGATTCAAAGATTTTGTTGGTGCAGACGTCAGCCACGCTCTTGTGTTAACTAGAAGATCAACGTTGCTTTCTAGGGCGGAAACAGATTGAATGGTTACCTTAACTTGGGTGAAACTCATCTTGGCATACGTCCCTCAACCATATATCTGTCAAGGGCGAATTTTAGTTCATTCATTTGTTGCCGCCCCCCTTATCTTAAACATCACATTTAAATGTAATATTTCCCACTTAACAGTGGTGGGAAAATTGGACCTTCAGTTGAAAGTGGATTCGAAGGGGCGGATATGCATTCCACGAGAGTTAAGGGAGGAGATTGGTGACGTTGTGACCCTCAAGAAAACGATGGAAGGTTTCATAATCATTCCTAGCAAGCCGGTGGGCTTCATCGAGGAATTCAGAAAAAATCATAACTTCGGACCCGCCGAGAACCGGTGAGCCCGAAAATTGGCCGCCTTCAAGAATGAAGGCACTTTGGAGGACACCATGAGTTTGACTGTTGGGTTAGACACAAACATTCTATGTTATTGCCTCGATCCGGCTTTTCCGGAACATGGAAAGTTAAAGGATTTGTTGCTCAACCTGTCTTCAGATAACCGGGTGGCCATCAACCCAACCATTTTACATGAGACCTATCATACGCTCGTTTTCGGTCAAAAGTGAGTGTCTTCTGAGGTGAGAAGGAGACTTGGAATGTTGTTGCAGCATCCATATGTTGAATTTTTTAATCAGACAAAGAGAATATGCATCGTGGGATTAAATTTAGCCGTAAAACATAGGCTTGGGGGAAGGGACGCCCTAATTATAGCCATTTTTATCGCAAACAAGGTTTCAACGGTTTATACGCATGATCAAGACCTTTTAGTCCTAAGCAAAATCTCATGGAAGAAGTTTCACCTAACCTTTAGAGATCCATTGGCGAGTTAAAGGATCTATTCCTGTAGATCCTTCGCTCAACCCTTTGTTCCTCACCCACCTTGGTTACGTAAAACACTTCTCCTCCGGCAACTTCATAAGCCCTCTTAACAACTTCGTCGAACTCGTTGCCTTGAACTATTACTTTACCATCACATATTGCAACCCATTTACCCTTGGATTCCTCTAAAAGTTCTGGTCTTATCCTTCCATAGGCCTTTTTTTCTTTAAGTAATTTCGCCATGGACATAGCGACGCACAACCTATAACTAAGTAACGAACGTTATAAACATTCGCGGAAATCCCAAAACCAGAAACTTTAGGATTATACGTGGCTTATTCAAGCTGGTTTTAGCAAAAAAGTTAATGTTTGCCATCAATGGAAATAGATAAATTAGTTGTTGACTTTTTCCTCAATTGCTGTAACATGAAAGATGGTTCATTAACAAAGGCAATATTAGTTAAGGTGAAAGGAATGGTTGAGGTTGAAAAGAAGATCAAGGTACATAAAGATGGGAAAGTCGTAGAGGTTATAGCCTTATTTGATACTGGATCGAGAAGAAGCTACTTTAGCAAGAATTTGGCTGAAAAAATAGGATATGAACCTTACGATAAGCCAAAAGAGATACCATTAGCAGTGAAGCAAAGGAATGCCAATCTAATTGGAAGAACAACTGTTTACATAGAAGTTGAGGGTTATCTCCTACCAGAAGAAGAGACGATTGGAGTCATTGAAGATTTATGGGTTGATGCCATCATAGGTCTGAACATCATGGAAAGCTATGGAATCTACATTGAGGATGAGAAAATCAAGCTTAAGCATTATCCACCTACATCTGTGATAATCTAAAAGATGCACCAGAATAGGGAGGCTGAGAAAATTGGCAGTCAAAGAAAAAGAAAAATTGCCTGAAGCAAAGAAAATAACAACCAAACTTGATTTAGATGAAGCCAAAGAATGCCTAAGATACCTTCCTGAGACTCTTGAAAAGGTAAGAGGTAAAATTAGAGAGGCAATTGAACATGTTGATTTCTGGAACTTCTTAAGAAATTGCGAATATTTAGAGGCCGTGCGAGCCGACTTTCACTTTACAGGATTACTAAATCCCCCAGCATGGAGCTTATACTGTAAGCATCCAGAGAATAAAAGACCATGTGAGAAAGAAAAATTACGTATCGAAGACCTTCCGGAAGAGGTAATAGACAAAATAACTGGTCCATGCGACAAGCAGAATTGCCCGATATATGAATAGAAAAAGAAGCCAAAGAGGCATTATTTCAACCCTTTGGTTTTTCCGTTTGAAAAAGAGCTGTCTGGAGGCTTAAATATACATTGCGAAACCTTTTCTCCCTCATTGGTAATGATGGCTTCCTTGATGCATCGTTCGTAAACATTTATTGAAACTATATCTAAGACTGATGTTTCTTCCAAAACGAATATACTTTTGTTTGGATTAGGAAGCTTGGGATGCGTGGGGCGTTTTAGTAGCTGGTTTGTTGGGTTTTTATGCCAAGTAGTTTTGTGAAGTCGGCTTGCGTGATGACTTGGACGTATTCCTTCACTCTTGAATCGATGAAATGTCTATTGTAGGTCACGAAATAGTCAGCCTTTGCGAGTATAGCAGATATCAGATGCGGCAGATCCTTGTCGACAACAACTCCCTTGTATTCACCTATTTTCTGTTTCACTTTGTCGCGTGAGACGATTTCAAGGTTTGGCAGACTTATCAAGTAGTAGATTTCGTTTACAGCTGTCTCTCTGTCGTATTTTTGGGAGAAGTATTCCCTTAGTTCCTCCAACGTCAAATAAGATATCACAGGAACTATCTTGCCTTCTTCCGCCAGGTCTAGGATTATACGTGAATTTGATTCTTGTCTCTCTTTGCCAAAAATGAATACATTCGAGTCTAAGTAAGCCCGCAGTTTTTTAAGACTCAAAATACTTTTTTCCCCTGCGCCAAAGCTCCTCTCTGATGGTTCTTAACTCCTCAATTACTTTGTCGGGATCAGGGATTGGAGCCGCCGAGGACCTTATCGCCTCTTCAACCCGAAGCCTATAATAGCGATATGGCTCAAGTAAAAACTTCTTGGACTCGATCAATCGCCTGGCAGCGTCTCTAATGGCCTCGCTTCGACTTTCATAAAGCCCAGCCTTCACTAAGCTGTCAATTTCTTCAAGGAGTTTTTTTGGCAAACGCAGGGGTAAGGTAACGGTCTTCATAAGGCATCCATCCGGGAAAAACGTATACTAATCATGTATATAAACGTATACAATCTATCTAAATCATAAGAAGTTCGACGGGTTTCAGTTGCTTTGTTACAGGGTCAACTTGGTAACCTAGGGCTTCTAGGGCTGTGGCCCCAAGGACCGGCGTGTCTTTTTCCTCGGCAAATAGGACGGTTACGCCGGCTTGTACGTCGCCGTACTTGATTAGGGCTGCCGCCACTTCTCTTTCGATAACTTGTCCTCCGTAGACTCTTAGCTTGCGTTTTCCTATGGGCTTAATCTCTAAGGACTCAAGAATTTTTCTTGGCACAGATGTTAGCAACGCGCCTGTGTCAACTAGAAGATCAACGTTGCTTTCTAGGGCGGAAACAGGATTGATTATGGTTACTTTGACTTGGGTGAAGCCCATTTTCGCATACGCCCCTCAATTATGTATTTGTCGAGGATGAAATTTAAGTTCATTCATTTTCTAGATGATGAACGTGACGTAGAGAAGATTCAGAGTCATAACCAGAAATAATAACATCTTCTTTAGTAAAATTGGATACATCTATATTTATGGAATTAAAATTGTTTTGTCAGGAGGTAGCATTTGTGGATGCTAAAAGGGTTGCGGGGATCATAATGGGTGTTATAGGCTTCATTCTCCTCTTGTTTCCAGTATGGCAACGTCTTTACATGGTTATAATGCCTCCTCCCCCTTCATATTATGAATATTCGCCCCGCTTTGCTGCTGCATTTGCTTCTATGCTCCTTCCCAATATACTTGGCGTAATCTTTGTAGGTATAACTAGGTTGCTGCTGAAACGTTCTACCGTATTCGGAGCACTCTTCATTTCCTCAGGTCTACTAAACTTCTATCTTTTAACCAAAACGTTTCCTTTCTGTAGTCTATTCGATCTTTTGCTCTATGCACCATCAATAGTGGCAATTCTAGTTGGAGTGTCTTTAATAAAGCTACCAAAAATGCTGGTGGCTCATCAAAATATCGAGTAACCAACCACGTTTAATGATTATCAAGAACTCCTTAATTTCAGCTTTAGACTTTAAGACTGATGTTTCTTCCAAAACAAGTAAACTTTTGTTTGAGTTAGGAAGCCGAGAATGCGCATCATTTTAGCCAGCTTTTCAACGCTAGCGGATTTCACCCGAGCCCCAAAATCTTCCTTCTTCAACCCCCCCGTGGACCTTAAACAATATAAAAGGCTCGAACCTTAGTGTTAAAATAGGAGCCAAGGTGTTTGTAGTGGCTGTTGCCTATGTGAAAACCATTGCGCAGTTTAAAGATAGATTGGTAAAGGAGTTTGAGGATTGGATAGAGTCTATAGTGCTTTATGGCTCAGTTGCCAAGAACAAGACTCACAGAAATAGCGACATAGACATCCTCCTAGTCACACGAGACAACGACAAAAGGCTTTACGATAAGATTTCAAAAATCAGAACAAAAATAGACCTAGAGAATAATACGCTAACCTCTCTAGTCCACATGAGTAGCGAAGAACTTGAGCGATATATCAAGCTTGGCTCCCCATTCGTAAAGAGCGTCGCGGAAGAGGGCGTGATACTTTATGACAGCGGAATCTTCAAAAAATTTCGTGAAAGCCTCGTTATTAAGGGCTGAAAAAGCCTTAAGATCAGCTAGACTACTTGTGGAGCACAGAGAGCTGGAGGACGCTGTTTCTAGGGCTTACTACGCTATGTTCCACGCAGCGAGAGCTATTTTGTTCAGCAAAGGTACGAAGGCTAAGACTCACCGCGGAACTATATCCCTCTTCGGCGAAAACATAGTGAAGAAAGGCATTCTCAGCGATGAATTTGCAGACATGCTAAGGAAGGCTTTCGACTTAAGGCAGAAGAGCGACTACGAGATCTACGCTGAACTTAACGAGGAACTAGTAGAAGAAATAATAAAAAATGCAGAGAAGTTCATCGAAAAAATAAAGGAGGTATTAGAAGCCTCAACAAAAGGCGCTTCTCTTTAATAACCAGCATTTTTCCAAAAAAGGTAAACTTTTGTTTGGGTTAGGAAGCCGAGGATGCGCATCATTTTAGCCAGCTTTTCAACGCTAGCGGATTTCACGCGAGCCTCAAAATCTTTCTTCGTCAAAAATGTTTGGTATAGGCTCAGAAGGCGTCTTCCATAGATGCCTCCCGAAATCCCCTTAAAAACATTCTTAACCTCACCTACTTCTTTAGGCGACATCCTTCGCAGTTTTTTAGGTTAGTTGTTTCCGAAGTGAGGAAAACAGGGTTGAATCAAGCTTGTTATGAAAAGGCTTTTGTACGCTTTGCGTTTATTGCATGTTATGGAATATTTTGATCCTCTGCCGTATGAAAAAGAAATATCTCAGTTGCTTGAGACTGCTCGACTCGTTCAGACAGATGAACATTGGGCTTTAGCAACGATAGCTCTTGTGTTAGCTGAAATAGCAATTACTAAGAAACTTGAACATCTGGGTGAGGCTGTTGAAAAGACATTCAGCCAGCGATGGAGTAAATTACTTCACGCAGTTTACGAAAAAGAAGGCAGAACCATAACACACCAGTTAATACCCCGTTTTTGGGAAAGAAGGGATAAGTTCATACATGCTGGGCATAAAGAAAAACCTACATCTCAGGAAATGCTGTGGATAGTGAGGTACACCATAGAGTTCATAAGAGAGCTAAACTTGAGTTGAAGTCAAGACTTTTTTCGCGCGTTGTGCAAGTTCGATGGCAAGGTCTGCGTTATTTTTGGCTAAAATATATGAATTAAGCCCCAAATAACTTCTTGCCGAGTCAAGAGTCCGCCGGCTGGATTCCAAAAGAGCCGTTGCTTGGGATATGTCTCTACGTTGAAGTCTTGCCTCCATCATCACAATCATGGCTTCAGCCAATTCCTTTTCAGTTTTCGCAATCATTTCTTCGGCTTGCGCGTGTTCAGTACCCTTCGTAACCAACACTACCGTACTGCTCGATATTGAACTTCTACCAGGTGACCTTGGGTCAACATACATTAATGTAACAGAAATACTTTGAAGACCAGGGTATGTCGGGGCAGGTACACTCATGTCAAGAACCATTTTCTCATCTTTTTCGATCGTTTCGAGGCGCTTAGTTTCGGATGGTCCCGAGAAGTTTAGAATTATTTCAGGGTTATAAATTTCGAAGTCAGGTCCATTATACACTGTCACTTGGAAATCAGTCTTCTCCCCTTCATACACTTCACTCTTTGTAGGGACTATGATTATAGCGGGCAGACGTACTGACAACAGAAATCACCTTTGTTGGCTATATTCCAGTTGACATAAGTATTTCGCCCTTAAATCTGTTTTTGGTTAAAAGTGCATGCATGCAGACTCGAACCGCAACAGTTAGCTGATGTGCGGTTATTTTTGGACGGCTATGTCAATGTAGGCTTCTGCGTCGTATAGGGTTCCTTCTAGTCCTCTGTGCCTTCCACCTTTCATGACGAGCCTTGGTCCTGAAACTTTGCGGGCAATGTAGACGACGCGTTTGCCGATGATGCCGTCGCCTTCTCTGGTCAGTATCGTCATGTTTTCGCCTTCTTTATGCGGCCTTCTTCCAAGAGTTTGTGAATTGTTTTAAACGTGAGGCTGTAATCTAATCCGAGGGCGTCGGCGATTTCGCTGGCGAAGCTCGGACCTGGATGCTTAATTAAGTAGTCTTCAATCATTTTTTCTGCTTTGCGTGAATCGGTGTTCCGGACGCTGACGACTTCCATGCTCCCGAGTTTGTCGCGTACTGCTTCTCTGAGGAAGTCGGCGGAGCTTCTGTAGAGCCCTGCTCCTACGAGTTGCTGAATTTTAGCGTAGTCTGCTTTGGAAAGTCTCACCGCCATTTGATACGTTTCCTGTTCTTGAAGTTTCTGACGTTGAGTCAAATAGTATCGCCAATTGATACCATTTGGTACCAAACTTATAAACCTTCCCGATTTTAAGCATCCGTATTTACGTGCCAACTGAAAGGTTTTTCCAAAATAAATAGACTTTTGTTTGGGTTAAGAAGCCGAGAATGCGAAGCATCCTAGCCAACTTTTCAATGCTAGCGGATTCCACGCGAGCCACAAAATCTTCCTTCTTCAAAAATGTTTGGTATATGCTTAGAAGGCGCCTTCCATAGACGCCCCCAGAAATCCCCTTAAAAACATTCCTAACCTCCTCTACTCCATCAGCAGACATCTCTCGCAGTTTTTTTAGATTAGTTGTTTCCGAGGTGAGGAAAACAGGGTTGAATCCAAGCTTTCTCAATTTTTCAATAGCCTCGACAAGTTGGGGGTTAGGCCTGCTCTCAGCAATCTTTTGCATTCCTGCTCTCTCGAAGAAGGGGTTATACTTCGCCATCACAGCCACAGCTTCAACATACGGCTTACCCACCAGCGGAAGGGTTTCCCTCACCAGCTTAACGCCTAAACCTATGGTGCGATATTTTGGATGAACAATAACACGGGAGATCAGGGCTAGGTCTCGGTTGATTTCTTGAAGGGAGAGTTTTCTTCCAAAGGCTTTGCGTCTCCCAAAGGTCGTGATGGCTGGATACTTGTAAACGATCACCCCAACGGTTTCTTCGCCCCTTTTCAGGGCGAAAACCTTTTGCGCGGCTACCAAGCCCTTTGCTTCTCTGTAATGGAACTGCGCCAGCTTCTCATAGTCTTCCCTTGACCCTTCTGCGATGTGCATCTTCCTAGCCAGCGAACAGGTTTCGTTGACTTTGTCCGGAAAATATTTGACCTCTATTTCTTTCCCAAACCTTTTGTGGATGTGAACAGAAGGTTTCAGGTCTTCTAGGAGGTCTGTGTGAGTCGTGGCGACTAAAACAGCTTTTCGCTCCCTCCTAGCCAGCTTCTGCACGTTAAACGCCACAATCTTTGCGGTGTCTCTGTCCAGCGTAGCGCAGAACTCGTCCATAACCCAGTACTGCTTTCCAGATTCAATGGTTTTGGCTATTCGGTATCGGTATTTCTGTCCGTCGCTGAGCTGGCTGTAGTGGCGTACAAAAAGAAACGCGTCGTTTAAGCCTACTCGAGAAAGAAGCTCCAAGCCTTCCAAAAGGGTTTTTCCAACAGTGTCTATGAGGGGCCTATCGCTGTCCACGCTTATGTCAGCCATGTTGATTGCTTGGTCTCCCAAATCTTTCGCCAGAGCTTTCAGCAAAACGCTTTTTCCAGAACCTGACTCCCCAGTTACCAAAACGATGTCTCTAGGCGAGATTTTCAACTCCATGTTGTCGTAGATCACATGTTCTTGGTGTTCGTCGACGCCTAAGCCGAAAGCCTCTGCAACCGCTATTGTCCGGGGCGTTATTTCGGTCCGCGTCCTGTAATGAATGTTGATTCTGAAGGTTCCAGTTTTTTCATCGTATCTTTTGCCGAATTCGATGATGTCGAAGATTTCTCGTTTCCGCATGTTAGTATACCCTTCTTAGAGTTGACGGTCTTTCGCCTTTTGTTGCCCAAACAGTCATGGCTAAACTCCAAAGCTGGTCGTCGTGGCTTCCGGTTGGGTGCCAAAACTTGAGTTGCCCAGACTTCGTGTATTCGAAGCGTTGCTCATTGATCTGCTCGCAAAGCCTGCGGTCGTAGGGCATTTTGAAAAGGCCTTGTTGCATCTTGACTTTAAGGTAACCCAGCATTTCTGCTTTGGATTGCGTTGTGAATGATTGACCTTCAGCGTTAGCTAGGCCTTGCGCCTTTATCTCCTCGGTGACGGCTTCGCCTACACCGGACTTGTCGATTAGAATCTTGATGAAATGGAATTTTTGTTGCGCCTTAACTATGAAGCCGATAACCGAGCTGTAGGGCGTCTCTAATGGAAATTGTCTCAGAAAAACAAGTTTAAGCGTTTCACCTTCCTTTGAGACAACGGTGAAAACCGAGTAGTCGGCAAGTTTTCCAAGGTCGCAACCACCAAAATATTGGCCACTCGGGACATGATCTTCTATGCTGGAAATGAATTCTATTTCGGTGTCCACGCAGCTTCTGATGAGGTCTTGAGGGAAGAAGGACATGGCAGCCTCGGTGAATTCCGCTTCATACTCCATTTTGTAGGTTTCGGGGGTCATGTTGCGACGTTGCTCGTCTAGAAATTCTTTGGTGATGAGGGGGGACTCGCTGGATCTCACGTGGTGTACGCTGTAGTTTGGGTCCATGAAGGCGCGGTGGAAAAGTGGTTTCTGTCCCATGGAGTGCTGAGAAAAATTGCTGTGCCGTTGGTTGTGCTTAGCATGGGAAACATAACTTTAGTTATAACTTCTTCGGGAATGAAGGAACATTCGTCGGCTATAATGAGGTTCGCCGTGTATCCTCGTAGTAAATTTGCGGAGCATGGTAAGGCTACGATGCGGCTACCGTTGTCTAAATGAATAAGCGTGCGGGTTTTGCGGACCACACTTTTCGGAAGCCAAGGATTCGAGTAGATTAGGTCGAGGATGCGGTCAAACATAATTATGCTTTGACGAAGGGAGGGACTGACAATAAGCACAAGGGTTTTTGGGTTGCAGTAGGCGAAATGAATCGTTTTTATGGCGTTAATTGTGGTTTTGCCTGTTTGCCTACCCATACAAGCTACTATACGCTTAGATTTATCCTGTAATAGCTTCTGCTGATATGGAAAAGGCTTAAAACCTAGAACGATTTCTGCGAAGAGAACAGGGTCTTCTCGAAGCTTCTTAAGCCTCTTTAGCTGATTTCTCTTTCGCACGTTTGCTAAACACCCTCTTCCAGATTGGCAGATCAAGATGTTTTTTGGGCACCTTTTCCAGCAGTTTCGCCAAGCTTTCGTCATCTAGTTTATCCATGCCAGCTTTCCACAGAAGTTTATCCACCTGTTCAATGTGCTTGGCGAGAAGTCGAGACCATTTAACCATGTATTTGTCGGTTGTCTTGGGATTAGTCGGCATTTTAAGACAACGGTCGATTTCTCGCCACTCGATGCTGATAAGTTCCTTGATGTCTCGCTGTTTCGGCGTTTGTATAGACCCCCTAGTTTTTTCTTTATATACTCCCAACATTCGTAGGCACAGTTGCGGTCATGCTTTTTGGGAGAGGAAGACTCCTGATATGGTTCCTATGAGGGCGGTGATGGCTGCGAAGATTTCGCCGTTCCAGGCTCCTAGGAAGGTTATGTGGGCGATTTCAAGGGCTACCAAGGAAACAAGTGACCCTGTTGCGACGTACACGCTATATAAAAGGCGCTTGCTGGGCGGGACCTCAACGCGTTTTCCCCGCTTCATCGTAACGCGTGTTAAACTTTCGCGTATCCAGTTCCTCACCTCTCTTCACCTCTGAACCGTTTCAGGCGACTCCGCGCGTTAGTGGCCTCTTTCTCGTATGCCCGCAACATGTGGGTAAAACCTCTACCGCCGACCTCGATTTGCTTTATCAGGGGGAGGGGGATGCCGACGAGAATGTACCGTGTGGGCGGCCTCTCAGTTACCATGACGAGGCAGGGCATTTCTTTGCCAGATATCTCTTTGAAAACTCCGGGCGTTTTCACCAGATAATCTGCTTGCGAAGGATGTTTCAGAAGCTTGCCTTCCCGTTGCCAAGCGTCAAACCAGTGAATGATGATCATGTCGCCTGGACGCAAGTTTTTAATCTGCTTCAAAACTTCCTTATTCATTAAACATCAAGCTCCTTACGGAACATCGATGCTCGTTGGATGCATAGTTTTGTCATTTTCTTTCAAGAATACGAAGAGAAAGACAGAATTTAAACCCATTCAAAATAAATAAATTCAGAAATAAACTGACAGACAAAAAGGAGCGTGAAAAAGATTATTTGACATTTCCTAGGGCAAAAGCTTGCGGGTTTTCTGGTTAAATTTATATCGTTGTGTTGTTACATAGTTATATGGTGGTGCTTGTGGCGAAGTATGCAACAATTTCAGTTCCCGCTGAGGTTAAGAAGGCTCTGGAGAAGGCTAAGGGTGGGGATGAGTGGGGTAAATTTCTCCTCAATTTGTATGCCGAAGTTAAGAGGCTAAAAAGTGAGGAGGCATTCAAGGAGTTGGCGAGCACGCTCACCGATGAAGACTTGAAAGCCATAATTGAATCCAGCAGGGAGTTTAGGGAGCGGTTCGGGTTTAGATGAACCTCCTTGACACAGACATAATCCTAGAGATGCTACGTGAAAGAAGGCATGAGGTCGGAGCCATCTCGATCATAACCCTCATCGAAATATTGAGGGGACTAGAAGCTAGGAAAAGGGCTAAAGTCAAGGAGCTACTGGAAGAAAGCTTCAACGTGCAAGGCTTAGACAACGAAATCATTGAAGCTTACTGCGACCTGTACCGCAAGCTCAGGGAGGAAGGCATATCGATACCTGACGCTGACCTACTCATAGTTGCAACAGCCATATCCCGCAACACGACGCTGAAAACAGGAGACGAACACTTCGAAAGATTAAGAGAGCTCGGATTAAAGCTACCGGGAGCACCTCGGAGCAATTCTGGACGCTAAGAAATCTTTGGCATTAGCTAAACTTTAGTCAATAAAATGATTAGCCAACGCTTTATATGGGGCTCATGTTATAGGCTTTCTTGGAGCAGAGTTGCAGGTTTGGAAAAAGGTTACCTTGAGGTTGAATGGAAAGCCTTCTGATGTGAGGGCTCTATTCGACTCTGGTTCAAGCTTCACAGTCATGGGTTACGGTGCAGTTAACGAGCTTTTCGGCGAGGTACAGGTTGAGAGGTTAGTGAAGACTAGGGAAGTTGTACTCGCTAACGGACAAAAGATAGTTATTGACGGGTATGTGGACTCCCAAATAGTTATCGACGGCTACATGATTGAGGAAAGGGTCTACCTCTCAAAGGACATTGTGAGGAAGGCAGTGGTGGAGGGGAGGGAGGCTCTTCTTCCAGACATTATAATAGGATCCCCGACGATGGAAACATGGGGCATAGAGCTGGACCTCAAGAAAGGCGATGTGGTGATCCGTGGGGCATCGTTCCTGCTTTAAGCCATGTTCATAGTAGCAACGACGCCTTTAATCAAATTTCGTCTTTCTGGTTAATGCTTGTGAGAATGTAGAGTTCTTCCTTACAGTTAACCTGTTGTTGGCTGGGTCTAACTTTATCTCGTAGTATCTCTCTATTTCTTTTTGGATTCTATCAAAACAAACTTTGTATTTATCTAAAATGTCTCTTCCAACTATAGCTTTAATGATGGCTTGTTCAGGAAGGCCTCTGCCGAGAACAAGAACTGAAAATTCTTTGTTCAGAAACGTGATGGTTGCCTTGTAAAGCTTAATATGGTCTTTTCCGCTTCCAGTTATGATCTCTGTGTCTCCCACATACTCTAGGCCCAGCTTCGCCGCGTCTCTTTCAGGAATTAAAGTTTTTCCCGCACCTGTGTCCAAGTAAGCTTAGTATTCTTCTTTTTCCTTCTGGTCCCTCAACCCTAATGTTGATCGCTGGTTTTCCTTCCCGATATTTAATTTTCATCCCAAACCCAAACGGTCTCAAGACGATCTCAAAAGGCATCTTGGAATGGTCTCAGAACGGTGCTGAGACCTCTATTATGATGAAACATTTGAGCCAGTATTTTGAATCTAAGGTCGAAATTCCTAGGATAAGACCATTGAAACCCTAATCAACGAGGAAGCCTTACTATTTGCCAAATACTTGAGAGGCGAAAGAGAAACATGGGTTCCCAGAATTGCCGTCAGCTTTAATATTTAAGGATGAATAATATTATTGAAGGGTCTAAGGTGAAGGTCAGCTTTGACCTCAGTTCTTGAGAGGAACATTCAAATTGAGCTTTATCGGATATTCCAGAATCTGGTTGCAAAGAAGTTCTCTTACAATGATATTGAGTTTATTGGTGTCAGGTTTGAGCCTACAATTAATGGGAGACCAGACTTAGTTGTTGAAGCCATTGACAAGGGAAAAAAGATACCGCTTTTAGTGATAGAGACTAAACGTAAAGAACCATTCGTTGATCGTAGATTTGACCCTTATAGCAAAGACGTAATCAGACAAGCTTCAAGCTATGCGGTTGAATTAGGAGCTCCTTATTTTGCTACATGCAATGGAGAGGCTCTTGTCGTATTTGACACTTTTACTGCTGGAGTTCCTCTACCACAAAGAAGGCTTAAGCACTATAGGGTTTATTTTGAGGAAGCTTTTGCTAAGACCATTCTAGAGGAAGTCTGTAGGTTTAGAAGGGGTGTAGGTAAATGGCTTGAGCTTGATGATGTTTTCTTGCAGAGGCTCAGAACTTTTCACACATTTATAACTCCTTTCATTATGGAATCTTTAAATCAGCAACTGAGAGAGGATGCAAAGTTCAAAGAGGAGTATGTAAGATGGCTCAAGTCACAGCTTTTTGAGTATTCTCCAGAAATGAATGAGAGGATTGCTGAACAGCTCGCCTACATGCTCATGAATAGGTTAACCTTCTACAAAACATTGGAAACACAAATTCCGATTCTGCCAAAGCTAATGAAAATTGAAACAGAAGACCCAATGATATTTTCAAATAAATTAAGAGAAGCTTTTGATAAGGTGTATAAGGATATAAACTATGAGGCCATTTTTGAACCACACACCATCCTCGACCAAATTGTATTGCCGAGGAAGTTAATCTACACTTTAAACGATTTCATTGAGGAATTAGGAACGTACGATTTGTCCAAGATAAGAGGTGACGTCATAGGACGAGTTTATGAAGAACTTATTCCAGATGTTGAGAGACATAGACTTGGACAGTATTACACCCCACCACCTATCGTTGAGCTAATCACCGAAATGTGTATCAAATCACCTAACGATAAGGTTCTTGACCCTGCTTGTGGAAGTGGAAGTTTCCTGGTAAAAGCCTATCACAAACTTAAAGACTTAAAACGAAAAGAGAATCCATTTGCAGATGATAATAAGCTTCATGAAGAAATTCTTAATGAGTTGTATGGCATAGACATTAATCCATTCCCAGCTCAACTTTCAAGCATCAATTTAGCAATTAGAAACCTAAAAGTAACAAGTAGACACATAAACCTATTTGTTAGCGACTTTTTTAAAGTCAAACCTTTAATGGGCATTATTCCAGAAGTTGATGTGGTTGTTACTAATCCACCTTACACAAGACAGGAAGAAATGGAATGCAAAGACCAAATTAGGGAAGAAGCATTAACATATTCAGATGGTTCAAAGATTCCCTTAGATGCAAGAGCTGGAATATATGCCTACTTCTTCACGCACAGTGCCAAGTTTTTGAAAAACGGTGGAAGAATGGGTTACATAACTTCCGATACATGGCTTGATGTGGGCTTTGGAGAGGGCTTAAAGAGATTCTTCCTCGATCACTTTAAGATATTAGCCATAACCTGGTATGATATTAGAGCTTTTGAGAAGCCTCTTGTAGGTACATGTATAACGATATTTGAGAAGGAGGATGCGTCAAGAAAGGCTCGTGAGGAAAACGTTGTCAAGTTCGTAAGAATAAAGAATCCGATGCCTACACAAGAGATCATAAACATTGTTCAAACAACGAACGCCGATTTTGAAGACGAAAGGATAAGAGTAGTTTTAAGGAGCCAGAGAAAACTTCAACCTGAGCAAAAATGGGGAAAATTCCTCAGGGCTCCATCAATTTACTTTAAAGTTATACAGCATCCTAAAGTGATAAAACTTGGCAACATAGCTGAACTGAAGCGAGGATTTACAACAGGTGCTAACGAGTTCTTTTATCTTGATAACGAGAAAATCAAGCTATGGGGCATTGAACAGGAGTGTCTGGAGCCACTTGTCACATCTCCTAAAGAAATAAAAGTTGAGATTAAACCCGAAGACGTTAACTATTGGGTCCTCATGGTGCACGAAACGAAGGAGGACTTACTTAAGAAAAATGCTAACGTGTTAAAATATATCGAATGGGGAGAAAATGTTGAAACTCGAATAAAGGGTGGGAGAAGAGGAGGAACTACAATAAGAGGATATCACAACCTTTCAACAGTTAAGTCGAGAAAAATGTGGTATGACTTGGGAAAAAGGGAGCCTGCTCCACTGTTATTTTCATGTAAAATATGGGACCGTTGCATCTTCGCATTGAATAAAGCAAACGCCCAAGCCGACAAAGCCTTCTATGAAATGCATCCTAAAGTAAAACAAAATATCACAGTTCTTGCCGGAATACTCAATTCATCGGTTTCCGCCCTGCTTTCGGAGTTACAAGGGCGTTTTTACGGTGGAGGGGTACTTGAATTGGAAGTATATGAGAGCAAAGAATTGCCAATCTTAGATCCTGATAAATTATCTGCAAGTGAGAAGGAGAGAATCGAGCAATCTCTCTTAAAACTTTGTGATGCCCAACGTAAAGACGACAAGAAAAGCGAGGAAGGCGCTCAAAAAGAACTTGACAATGCCGTCTTTGATGTCTTGGGCTTAACTGAAAATGAACGAAGGCAAGTCTATGAGGGCTTGAAGGCGTTAAGGCAAATGAGGTTTCAAAGGAAAGAGGTTGAGGTTCTTGTTGAGACTGCCGAGAAGTGGAAGCCTCATAAGAAGCCTAAGAAAGAGAGAATAAAACCAGTTGAGCCATCCAAACGACTTGACACATGGATAAAAGGGTAGTCCATTCCAAAATAGCAACATGGGAGAACAAATTATGATTGAAGAGGACACAGTAATTAAAATTGCTGAAAGATTTTTTGAAAGAGAAAAGATTAAACCAATTCGACAAAAAACAGGTGTGGATTTTATTTTTCAGGGGAAAGCGATAGACGTCAAAGGAAGTGATTCAAAATTTAATTATGCTTTGTCTCAATTCTTGGATTATACATTAAAATACGCTGGCTTGATGCTGATATTTCCAACAGATTTTCTTTCAAGTCCATCACGTCTTTTCAAATTCCATCTTTTATGCAATTTAGCTTCCAGCTTAGCTCATAAGTCAATGGAAGTCGTCCTCGTGAGTGAAGACGATAAGTTCTATTATCTTAAAAAGTTTAGTTCAGGTCATATTCTTTTAAACGATATAACCTATCAGATTGCTTATCACATTGTCGATGAGAAAAGGAGAATGAAAGAAATACTTGAAAATTTAAATAGCAACATACAAAAAGCTTGCTCAGAAATAGTTGAAGACACACCTGATATGATCATTCCAAAGTCTTTTGTTAAATGACAGACTTAGGCTATAGGGCGGAGAGTAGGAGAGGTTTGGATTTGGGATTTAATTTTCATGGTAAAAGCCTACAGCAAAAAGTAAAGATAAGACGTAGCCGCACAGGGCCCGACCTTTCTGAAGTAAAATTTTTTTCCTGGACACTTTCTTGATGCCTTTTCATAAGCCTCCTCTAAGGTATCACCGATCCCAGCCACCGTTCCAGACTCGACTTCAATGGACACAATCTTTCCTAAGTAAGCCTTTTCCAACTTTTTCCTATTCTCCTTGTAGATCTCTTCCCCCTTGACAACGAGCACTGGCTTCATTTTCGAACCAACTAAACAATTGCGGACCAAACCTAAAAATATAACGTTTGGCGAGTTCTGGCCAATTCTATAAGTGCTGAAACTCCGAGCGGCACATGTCCAACTTTTCAGTTTCTCAGCAATCAAGGTAAGAGTTAAAGCTAAATAGCTTCTTAACCATCTCACAGTGGTGTGATCAGTGACTCAAGGTCGTCCTTCCACCAGGAAGGTGGAAGTCAAGTTTCTCGATGAGGCTAGGAAATTCTTGGACGCAGCCATCATGGAGTTTGAAAAGGGAGTGAAGGAAGGTAAGGATGAGACGATTAGGGACGCCGCTGAGAAGGCGTGGAACTCCACAATCCAAGCGACAACAGCCCTTCTGTTAGCGAAGGGATTCGATGAGGAAGATGTTAAAACATACAGGCAGAAGAGGCTAACCCTTGAGGAGCTAAGCATCAAAGACGAGGAGGTCAGACGGCTGGGGCTCGGGGATAGGTTCATGGCTAGGGAGTATAGGCTTCATGTAAGATGCTTCTACGACGGTGAATACACCATCGACGCCCTCCGGGAAGAACTTAAAAAAGCCAAACAGTATATAGACGACGTGGCGAAACTGCTTTCTTAACATAGCTGGTCTAGTCAACAAGATGGCTAAAATGCTCCGCATCTTGCTTCCTAAGGTTAACCATGCCTGAGCATCCTTATATAACAAAGTTTAAATATTCGGGACTAGGTGGGATAATTCGTGGGACCATGGTCGAGGAGGCTATAATAGATAAGAAGGGTAGAATTGTCATTCCGAGACACCTTCGTGAGGAATTAGGTCTACGTGAAGGAACCAAAGTTAGGTTGGTGATGGAAGAGGGAAAAATAGTCATGATGAGGCCTGTGACTCCTGAAGAATTCATCCATGAAATGGAAGGATGCATCAAAGAGGGTTCTCAAATTCCCAAGATCAATCCTTTGGAGCTCAAGAAAATCTGGGAAAAATATTGATCTACGTGGACGCCAACTATTGGATCTACTGGTTTGACCAACGCTTACTCGAACATAAATATGTGCTAAAACCCATGAGAACCTTCATTCAGGAGGGCATCGTCCTAAACGTCGTAACGCTCATGGAAGTTGCACATTATTTTCGTCATTTGCCAAAAGAAAACTTCCGAAGAAAACTCCATGCAATACAAAATCTGGTTACATTAACACTCGTCAACCTAGACTTAGACTTAGCCGAACTTGCATTTGAACAACTCATAAGATACGCCAAAATTGGAATAGGCGGCAGAGACAGCGTAATCCTTGCAACAATGAAAGCCACAGGCACCAAAAGAATAGCCAGTCACGACGAAGTCTTCAAAAAGATCGAGAGCCTAGAAGTAATCGACCATATCCCTCAGAGTAAAAGATGATAACGATAAAGACTTCGACAGCCTTCTTTGCATTTCTCCACCTTTGAAACGACTTTATTTGCTTCTTTCGTCTCCTAACCCCCTGAAAACATACCATACACGCATAATGCTTTGTTGGGAAACGATAATTTCTATAAGTAGAACCAACTAGATTCTCCTTTTAATATAGAAAAGGGAAGGTGAAGTGGAGTGGTGTCTATTGCTTCTGTTTCTACGCTTGGCATAGATGGCTGTTGCGGTTGTTGCGGCTAGGATTGTTGAGGCTAAGGCAATGTAGGGAGCCAACAAACCAAACTTATCAACAGGAACCCAAACGCCACCGACTGGGGGAACTAGCTCTCCCTTTATAGAGTCTACTGGCTCTGTTGGCTCCCAGAAACCTCATATATCGAATAAAGAGTTCTCAGCCTTTATTCTTCAACTCTTAAATTGTGAGTTTCTCAAGCTTTTCTATCAGTTTCTTAGCGTCCTCAATATAAGCCTCAACCTCAATTAACGTTGCAAAATTTTCATAAAAGTTTGCATGAAGCCTTTCGGCAACGCTGTACAATCTTCCCAACTCAACATCCTTTGTTTCTTCAATAAGCCTACTAATTACTGTCTCTAAATGATGATGCCTAGAATGCTCCCAACCCCTCTTATCAGCCGCTGCCTTAACAGCCTCAGCCACGGAGCCCCAAACCTTTTCAGAAGTTTGAACCAAATCTCCTTTAGCTAAATAATTTTTCCCCTCTTCAAGGTACTTCTTAGAAAGTTCCAGGTATTTTCTATAGCTCATCTACATCACCATCTAATGGTTTCAAAAAATACTTAAAGGTTATTAAACGCCAACAAAGCCCCTAGATAACCCAAAAGTTCCTCTTCCATATCTACTTCTTCCGAAATGTGTTTCCTATCCTTGGCTTCTTAAACTCAAATCTTTTTCTCATCCACACGCAACCCGACCGCTCAGATATGGGTACATCACTGCTACACATCCACCAGCGCAAAACGGAGACGCCCAAAACACAAACAACATAACATAAAACAGAAGAAAAGTTTTGATTTTCGATAGGTTGTTATAGATGTTCAGAATCAACTCCAGAGCTGGCTAAACGAGTTTTTCAAGCTTAACTACGAATTCTCTGACGGACTCTGCCCGTCCCCTACTGCTTCGGCAGGTAAAAATCCCTTCGTAAAAGTTTTGGTGCAGATAATTCGCCTGCAAAAAACAGCCTGCTAAGCTCAGGATCCTTCAGCTCAGTACGCAGGTTTGCTACAAACTCCCAAAGGTCACCATGGGTTCTAAGCTCCACACCCCTCTTAGCGGCCACCACCTTTACAATTTCAGCCGCCGCACCCACAACTTCTCACCTGCCTGAACATAGTCACCCTTAGCCAAGAAAGCTTCAGCTTCTTTAAAGTACTTCTGCATAAGATTCGAATAGTGTTCAACCTTCCCACTCATACCTCTAACCACCCACCGTAAGCTCCGTCCATCCCTTAACCCTTATGGTCTAGGTCACCCTCCATTAGTCTACCCGTAAACAAGTCACTCTTCGGTCTAATAACATGGAGATGCCTGAAATACACGGAAGCAACAGCTAAACAAAGATAGATAAAGGCAGTCTCCCACTGAAAAGGATTTTAAGAGCTTATGGGCATTCCTTAATGGGTGTTTGAGGCTTGACAGAAGTTCTGTTAAGAACGAAGGCTGGTAAAGAACTTGCCTTAGAGGCCCTCTCCTCAGCTATAGAAAGGGAACTCAGAATCCTTAAGGTCAAACTGGCAAGCTTTGAAGAGGAAATGCAGAGATTCGAGTCGAGGCATGGGCTTAGCTCCAACGAATTTTATAAAAAGTTTGAAAGCGGCGAGCTGGGCGACGACGAGAGCTACTTCACGTGGTGGGCAGCCATCCACGCCCACGAAAGCATTAAAACAAGGATAGAAACCTTACAGGAACTCTTCGGCCAATGCAAACAATAGACGAATACTTTAAGAAAATCCAAGAAATCATAGCGAACTCAAGGATAGTGGCATCAACCAAGATCGAGTACACCAAGGTTTTAGAACACGAGGGATATATGCAAGGAACCTTAACCCTCATCGACGGTTCTGAACTTAGAATCCTCGAATACACAAGCATCAGCCGTGGAAAACCCACCGTGTTGAGGTACCGCTTTCAATGGCAAACAGCAGAAGAGCTTATCGCAAGATGGAATAACGCTCCACACCACCCAGAAGTGGAATCCTTTCCTCATCACAAACACGTTAAAGGCGAGGATAAACCAAAGCCCAGCAGAGTAACAAGCCTCATATCCGTGCTCAAGGAGATAGAGGCGGAGATACTTTCAAAAGGGTAAAGAAAGATTTCCATCGTATCGGCAGAAGGTAAAGATAAGGCGTAGGCGAAGTCGTCGTCGTAAATGGTGTTGGACGCGTTTATTCTGTGCCATTCTCCGTCTCCGCTTGGCGGAGGAGAATACCGCATGTAAAGTTTCTCGAAGCCGCTTCTATAGAAGTTGAGGGCGTCGTTCATCATGGTTTGGTATTTTGCTTCTCCGGTGCGGTCGTAAAGCATTTTTAAGGAGATTAAGCCGTACAAGTCGATGACACACATTTCTGAGAGCCAAACATCTGCAATGGTGACAGCTTGGGCGAAACCGCCGTAATACTTGTCGTGAACTCCAAGTTCGCTTGGTTTGTTTTGCATGTTGTAAAGGAAGGTTCCTCCAGCCAATTCTGCAGCGTCGAGGTATGCTGGGGTGCCTGTTAGGTCGTAGGCTTTCAAGAGGGCTGGAATGGTCCGCATTGCATCGATGCTATAGTAGTAGGTGCTGTTGTCCTTGCTCTGGAAGCCTCCGTAGGCCAGCTTGGTGTCATTGGTGCATTGAATGGACAGGATGTAGTCGGCTAAGGCGACAATCTTGTTGTATATGTTCGTTTTTTCGCTTTCAAACTGCTCGTCAGAGTATGCTTCGTTGAGGAAGTCTATGGCGTGGGCGGCTGGTGCTGGACCCCTACCCCACTCGGTGTCGACGCCGCTTCCAGGAATGTAGTAGAAGTATGGTGCGTAGTCCATAATGAAGTTGAAATAGGCTTGAGGAATGGTTCCCATTTTACACCCTCTTCAAGGCTTGTCCGCGCAGCTTTTTCAACATGCGTTCAAGCTCGGTTTGCAAAACGTCTAAGGGAGGAGCTTTGCTGAGGACGCTGACGTTTTGGTCTCCAACCGAAAAGCTTAGACCCACGGCTGAGCCGCCGGTTAGGTAGCAAATGGCGTACACGGCTGCGAGAACCGTGACGAACTCCTTCTCAGCGTCTGTGCAGTTGCCAGAGTCTATTTCTCGGTTGGTTTCCAGCTCCAACGTAACCTCAGCCCGTTTAATCATCTTCAGAACCTTCACATCTGGAACTTCCGCCGAGGTTACGTTAATCACATCGCGAACGTCATCGGCTGAAACAGACGCCAAAGTTTACGTCACCAAAACATAAAGAGAAAATAAGCTTAATTTAAACTTATTTCACGAAAAAAAGCTACTAGAAACGATTATTTCAAAATCGTCCCTTCTAGAAAAGAGGATTTTTCTGAGCGTCTTGTTTGAAGCAGAGACACCTCTAAATGATTGATTTATCCAAAATTGGAAGAAAAAATGGGGACGAGGGGAGAAACTTATTAATTATTAATTTTGTTTATTTCTATTTCTCTTTCTTTCCCTTCTTCTTGGCCACTATTTTACCACTCCTCTTCCTCTTCTTCTTCCCATTCTATTACCTCCAAAATCACACTATAAAGCGCCTCTGTAAGATGTATATATGCATTTTTCTTCAAGAAAGAAGACAGAATTACTCTTTTTTGATGGAAATAAACTCTAAGCGGTCTTCTTTTTTGCCTTATATACCAGATTATGAGTTAGTGTGTGGGACGCAAAATTTTGAATCGTTAAACCGTTGTTTAACACGTTACGTTTGGAACGGCTAAGCCTGAAGAAGCAAAAAGATCCCAGCATTGATATATTAAGCCAAAGCACGCATTGTTTAATGGCGCCACTTTTTTGCTTAAGAGGTCTAGTCTCCGTATACAACATGAATGTGCTTCGCAAACGACAAGTTGCTCATAAAACAAGTGCATACTGAGTGTAAATATTGATTCTGCTTTCATAACTTATATCCAGTAGTAAGGCGCACTCAGTAGAAGCAGTGAATCGAGGTGTGTCCTATGGATGTTAGGGAAACTGAACATGTTGCGCCGTTCCACTTCTGCATCAATATCGGTGAATACACAGGTATAAGCGCAGCTTCATACAAAGACTTCTTGACAAGCATTAAGAAGGTCAAGGCAAAATCTCTGAGTTTCCATGTTGAGCGAGGAGACTTCCAAAAATGGGTGATGGATGTTCTCAAAGATAAAAAGTTGGCGGAAGAAATAGGAAAAATTCAGAATCAAAAACTTCGGGGACAAGCTTTGCGGAATCGTCTCTACCGTATAGTATTGAAGCGATACAATGAATTGACCAGTAAAACACGTTGAATTCACATATAGTCTTTTGACAAAATGCTTTTGCAGTTAACTTCAACGGAAAAGGGAAAACTCGTCGGAATCGTTACCGGATGGGACCTGCTAACAAAGGTTCTGTCTAAAGGTTTAGATCCAAGTAAAGTGAAGGTGAAGGATTTCATGACTCCTTCCCCAGTAGCTTGTTCCCCTGAATATTCGGTTCTTGAAGTAGCCAAAATCATGGCTAAACACGGAATAAAACGTATTCCAGTTGTTAAAAACGGCAAGGTTGTTGGAGTCTTCACTTCCTACGACGTAACAGTGTATAGACGAATCATAGAATACGCTGACTTCAGCCACTAACTTTAGATTTTATTTCTGTAGCGCTGAATGACTCTATTCCAGTACAAAGTATTCTACTTCTGATAAATCTGGTGTAATAGATAAAACTTTCCACATATTTCCGTCATAATGTAAATAGAGAAACCTCTTTCTTACTATCCCGATTTCTTTTTCTTTTATGTCACAAATTTTGAAGAGTCTTCCATCAAGTACTGTCGTTAGCTTTATCCTTTTATACTCGATAGGGAACTCAACTGGCATTATCTGACAACTTCATATAGTATTATGTTTCCATCGGTAGTCTTTTCGGCTATAAGGTTCTCAGTCAGTTTTATGATGAATCCGGGCTTTAACTTTACTTTCACGGGGGTTAGGTTTTTCATTAACTCACGTACTTTCTCTAAGCGCACACCCTCTTCCTTACCAGTCTCCACTAAAGCGGGAAGTTCCTTCGTTGCCTCAAATGTGATTGTGGGGTAACGTAAGTTGAAGTCTTGCATTTTTTGATAGGTTGAAAGTTCTGTCCTGTCTTTCTCCCCACTTCTGGGGTGGAGAGGTATACTTCCCAATATTACTGCGGAATCCACTGCCCGACTAACCCTGTCTGTAACTTCCAATCTAGGTTCAGATGTGTATATGGGAAAGAGGCGTTGCTCCTCGCTCAAAATAACGAATGCAACATCGGTGCTCATTTCTTTCTACTTCCTAATATCACGTTAATTATTTCCACTATTTTATCGTTTGCGGTTTCAGCGAATTTTTTCACGTTTGAAATATCCGTGTCTCTAAAAACTAAGCGGACTCCATAATAGTTAGGATTAGGCACATAGGGATGTATGTGAATATCGAACCATTTCGGTATTCTTCTGAGATCTTCGATAGTTCCCATCTCGCTTTTAGGACAAAATCTAATATCAAAGGGAATAACTTCAGCACCGATAATTCTATTTAATGCTGAGAATTTTTCAGTTTCCAGAAAGTCGGTGATTTTCTCTAAAGGCTTAGGCTTACCTTTAGCAAATACCCTGCCTTCTAGAACTAATTCGAAGCATTTCATTTCTTTCAAGAAATCAAATCCCATTTCTTTTAGCATTGTCGCAACTCGATCAAATTCCTCTAAAACTTCTTCATATCTCCTCCCCGCTATGCCCAAATTCCCTACACGTGGATCATATATAACTTGGCATGCACCCTTTCTTGCTATATTTAATCTTTCTATACCGAAGGTCTCCGTACCGATCCTTTTTGGAACATCTCTTATTTCCGCAAAACCTCTTTCTTCTAGCCAAGATAGTAAAACCCCTTCGGGAATCGGTTCTACGCTAGTAAAAATGAAACTTAGCCTAAATTCCTCTACTTCCAATAGTAACTTTTTCACATCATTATCCTCCCTAATTGTAATTCTGCTTGTTATACTTATAAATTCTGGATTGATATTCATCTTTCGCGCCCTTCTTATCAGCAAAGTTTGTTAGATTATTTCCATGTATTTTTCTCCGCTTTCCGTGACCCTGTAGATTCCCCGGCTAACCCTCTCAATATAACCCTTTTTAAGTAAGTACCTCAGGCGATTGTCAAATCTGGTACGCGTCGCAGAAGGGTGGCACGTAGCCAAAACCTTTTTCTCCAAATCTGTCCAGTGGACGTGGCCTTTCGCAAGCATTGCGAGTATAGTTTTGTCCATTAAGTCTTGTTCTTCTCTGCGCCTGCTCATGACAGCCTCACCTCAACTGGCTTCTGTTTCGAATAGTAGGGCGTATGGTTGTTGCAGACGTATAAGACGTGGAGACCCTTCTCGGATTCGTAGGTGGTTGGCGTCAAATCAGGTGGGTAAGGAGTCATTTTTGCACCGCAAAGAGGACAATATTCATAGCATAGACAAACTGCCAGATCCACAGGTCTCTTTATGATTAGTAAACGCCCACATTTAGAACAAGTTCCCTCGGCAAACCCAACTTTTGGAACGGTCATGTCAGAGAACCATCACATTCTTGTTTTCTGGATTAGCCCTCTTTAAGTTGACGACCGGCGAACCGAAATTGTTGAAGACTGCAACTGCCTTATGCATTACAACTCTGTCAACCGTTTTCTGGTCTAGCGGATAATATTTGACGGTTGTTTGGTAGCCTGCTTTTTTATATGTGACTTTTAGTGGCGTCTTAAGATTCTCCGTGTTGCCTGTTGCCTGTTCATACCAGCTTCTATCCACCGTTTGAGTTGCTATATTGCCGTTAACATCTGTTGTAACTGAGAAGGCTATTCCATGGGGGCTAGTGTATTCTCCAACCACTGAAACTCCGTTTATTGCGTTGCCGTCTTTGTCTTGAACGTGGCAGTCAAACTCGTGTTGACGAAAAACTTTGGCTGTGCATTCGGAACTCCAACCATAAAACTCCCAATTATCGCTATCTACATTCTTCAAAAGCTTGTCTGTTGTAATCTCATGAACTCGCATTATGTAGGTGACGTTTCTCACTACGACGTTGGACCAGACTGTTACGAGAGATCTCGACCCATAGAAAGCAATTTCACAGTTGTAGATCATTGCCTTATTACAAGTTCCACCCATATAAAATGTTGCCCTTTCTGCAACCCCCTTGACCGTGACATCATAAACGTCTACTGATGATCCACCCTGAGAGCCGAGTACTGTATTATCAAGTAAACAATTCCATATAACTCCCTTGCCAAAGCTTTTCACCGCGCCTGGAGCTTCGGCAAGAGCAGCATTAGAAATCGCTGAGCGAAAGGTCATGGCCCTGCAACGCTTCATAAAAAGAACATGCGAGCAAGAAATCTTCTATCTGGTTATCCAACAAGCAGGGTTGGACCCTGTAAAGGCAGGTTGCCGACTGAATTGGGGCAGAGAAAAGCCCGAGGCCAAACTTGAAGACATAATCCGACTGGCAGAAATCAGCGCCTCCTATGGAGTTGAATACATACGACCGGAAGAGGTGCGTAAGAACCTGGTTAAATCTGGATTTGAATTGTGGGAAAAAGAAAAGTGAGAAGAAGGTGAAAAACTGATGGGATTCGAATTCAAACCGAAACTTTCCGCCATATTGGCCGTCATCCACGGGGCATCCGTCAGTCTCGCATACATCGTCAGCCAAGGAGACATCACAACAACCATCATATGGTTAGCCGTATCAACGGGCATAACAGCTGGACTAAGCTACTACAAAGAGAAAGAATAATTGATTGGTGGTTGGAACTTAATTGTAAAAGACATATCGAAGATGGAAAATCAACTCATTCCCACAGATTTTCGATCAATCAAATCGAAAAGGAAAAGGGGCAACTATATGATAAAAGACTGGTTGACGCCGCGCACGAGAGATCTATTGAAAATCGATACGATGTCTTTGAATATTACTTAAAATCGATCGGTCGAATTTAAGCATAGAAAAATAAATGGAGGAGATGGAAAATGATTGGAAAACCGAAGCTTAGTCTGCCCACTGTTGATTTTGTTGTCATTAGACGAGGAGAAGAGAACGTTAAGGCCATCCTGCATAAATATGGCTTAACCAGAGAAGACTTGAAGTGTTCAATCTGTAGTATGGATTTAAGAGACTTAAAACGCTTAAGAGCGGTTTTTCCCTATCATGATTTACTGATTTGTTGCGATAAGATTGAGTGCGTCAGTAAGTGCAGGGACAAGTTGATTGAGGGGGAAACCTGAAATATGCATCTTGGGCCTCTTTTGGGGTTGCAACACCTGAGAGACAAAGGTGGCGATTCACCTCTAGGCATTATGCATCCGCCCTTTTCGTCTTAGCCAGATCCGCATGAAGGATACTTCTTCCTTTTTAGGTTCGATGAATTGCCATGTCCCTATTTCTGGGTTGGAAAATCCTAGCTCTTTTTCGGAAAACATTTCAAAACCCTTTTCGCGCAGTTGGTTTGCGATGTCGACAGCTTTGCTTATGTAGGTGCCTCTGGCAAGTAAGATTATTCCGGTTTTCTTTTCGAGGCTTTCTTCTAGGTAGGCTTGAACGGGGGTTTCTCCTACTCTCACGACTGCGGCGTCAATTTCAGCTATTTTTCTAACTAATGTTGAAAACTCTTTTACGTCGCTGACTGATGGTTTTCCCTTTGTTTTTCGCAGTCTTATGCTTGCTTCGAGGAGTATGATGGCGGTTAATTTGCCGCCTCCGTAGAGTTTTTCCATTGTTTCATAGTCGTCGGCGCGTAGGGCTATGGCTCGGTCTCGGAATTTGACTGCTATGTCTTCTTTGCCTAATTCTAGGCCTAGTCTGTAGGAGAGGAGGTCGAATAGGCTTTTTCTTAGGTTTTCGTCGAAGAGTATTCTAATGCTTTTAATGGAACTGCTTATGGGGACGACTGTCAGAAGGGTGTTCCAAAGAAGTTCTTCTTGTATAGCTGCAATGAAAATGTATCCGAAGGGATGTTCGGTGGGTATATCTTCTTTCTTGAGGACCACTTTGAGCTTTGGTTTTGCTTCGACATATTCTGGTAGGACTTTTTCTTCATACGTGGATAAGACTTGCTTTAGGAGAGGTTTGATTCTCTGAGCGAACATCCATTTTCTAATTCGGTCCCTGCAATAGTAGAGTATTCCTATGATTATAGCTGTTGCGGTGGCGGTGATTATCTGTGGCAGATATTCAAAAAATGGGAGGATTTGGGCGATATTAGACGGGTTCTTTGGCAATTAGTTCATCCCTGCAAGCACTGAGGCATTCAAACTTGTCGCAGCAGATTAACGCGCTTTTATATGGGAAAATTGCTCTCAAATGCTTCAGATCTGATAGGTCTTCTCCACAAATGGAGCACTTTAGATCTTTGCGACTCATACCGAGCGTTCGCAGAATTGCATCGACTTTCTCTTCTTCTGGTCTTGTGACAACAAAATCGACGGACAACAACATCACGCACATATCTGGTCGGTATGCTTTTTATATGGATTACAGAATATATAACTTTCTCGTATTGACCGTATTGTCCTACGGTCAATACGCTTCAGAGTTCGGATAACCCCCTTACGTCGACCTATTTCTTAGATAGAAAAAGGGAGTTTGCAGAGGATATCATCAGTGTAGCGTGGGTTCAAATTCCACTCACTGCGCTATTCGTACCCCTCTGTTTGCCATTGGGGAAAGGTTTAAGTGTCTTGTAAACAGTACTGTTTACGGTGATTTGATGACTCAGGTTCAGCTTAGGTTGTCTCAAAAAACGCTTGAGGAAATAGATAGATGGGTAGCCGAAGGGCGGTTTAAGAGCCGAAGCGATGCCATAAAGACAATAATAAGCTTTTATGAGGAAAGGGAAAAAACGCGTGAATTCTTCAGAATGTTGGTGACACGAAGCGAAGAAGCAAAGAAACATCCTGAGGCTCTTATTCCTTTAGAGGAATTGTAGTGACTTTTACCGTACTTCTGCATCCAAAAGCTGTTAAGGCTCTAGAGAAAACTGAAGAACAGGCAAGGTCAAGGATAACAGAGAAACTGAGGGAACTAAGAGATCGTCCTGAAAGAGTTGGAAAGCGCTTGAAGTACTCTGAGTTCTGGAGTCTAAGAGTTGGCGATTACCGCGCCATTTATGAAATCAACAGAGACAAAAATCAGGTAGTCATATTATTCATCGGACACAGAAAAAAAGTTTATGATGATTTCTCGAAGATGTTCTAAATCACGGTTCCCACCCAGATCAAGAGTATTTACGCAAAATCCGACGGACGTTTGTGTTCATTGGAGACTTGAACTTCGGCCCCACGAAGAACATTAGAAGAGCCACGTCGATTCCATCTTGACACGCAACATGGAAACGTAGTCTTCGCCTAACATGAAAAGTTCATGAAGGCCAGCCGCCAACACATGAGTGCTGACTTTAGAATATTCTTTTGATCCATGGAATTTTATCGAAGTCATTGTCATTTGAATATATTTCTCTTAAGTTTAGTCTCTTCATTTGTGTGGCGATCACGATGTCATCCCACATGGACCATGAGAGGTTCAGCTCCGATTGAATGTCCCTTGCTTCTTCAAAATCCAGTATATGTGTTTCAACTTTGTCTAGGGAAGTGAGTTGCTTTAGTAAGGACAAGAAAAGGGGTATCACGCTTTGCCTTCCTTTCCACCTAAGATAGCTGCAAACTTGGGTAACTACCAGCGTTGAGGTTGCCGACCTCTCCCCACGCTCTATTTTTTCCAGTAAACTCTTGGCTGTTTTTCCATACACGGGGTCGGCGGCTAGGTGGTATACGAAAACGTTGGAGTCTACAAAGCGCACTAGGATTCCCTGCCTGCCGCCTCCTCGATCTCCTCAATCTCAACTTTACCGAGCTGAGCTGAATCCCAAGAGTCTCTTACCGAAACCCCCTTAGGCTTTAGGAGGATGGCGACTCCCGAAACCTCAACGGTCAAAGAATCGCCTTCCTTAATGCCCAGTAGCAACCTTAATTTAAGGGGAAGCGTTATCCTACCTTTATTCCCAATCTTAACTTCCATTTATAATTCCCACCTAAAAGAGGGAAATAATCCTTACTAAGTTTAGTGGTGCTCATGAGCTTTGACGCTTATGTTGCTTAACCTAGAAAGCTTGTTGATCAGAAAAAGGAAACGTCACAGCAACTACTACAAGGAGAAGGGATGGCGTCCCATCCATGGAAAACCCGTCATTTTATATCATTCTTGTTAAAATATTTAGTTGGAACTCCCTCTGTTAATTTGATGCCTAAAAATGAGAAAACCAACAGATTAAAGCAAAAGCCAGAAAACCGCAGGAAAAGGAGGAATCAGGAAAAAGCCTTAAAAATAGACCAAAAGACCCGCCCCAAGGTTCCAAAACTTAAAATAAACCATGAGGCAAAATTAGTTCTTCGGGCGGGATTATTGTCAAAACTAGACAACTTTTTAAGCCTCGTCAAAGACGGGAACATGGCACAGCCTCACTCAACTCTCAAAAAAGTGTCGCTTCCGACAGAGCAGCTTGCCAAGATTTCGGAAACCCTCTTTGAACAGGGAATCACTCAATACCAAGAAGCCAGATGGGTGAGGATCAACCTCTGAACGGGGCGCCTTTATTTCCGAAGATGACAAGAAGCTGAGCGTAAGCCACGGTTATCAAATTCAACTTTGAGTATATCGCAGAGCTTGTTATGATCAACGTTTTTTTCCATGAAGATGCTGAGACGATTATCGCCAATAGTCATAGATAGGACCTTCATGTCTTCGCCTTCCAGGATTATGTCGTCAACTTTACCAATCTCAAACGTGTTTGGTATGTCCTGCCCTGCCTCAAAGGCTGTGGCGGACAAGATTGCGTAGTCGATTATTTTTGTTGGGTCTTTTAAGTCTATTGAGGCGGAATTTGGACCCCTAAGAATGTATCCGATGATTCCCTGTTTGGTCTTAATGTCCTTTAGAGTTTCTTGCACCTTCTCGATTTCTTCTTTGGACTTGCTTTTAGCGGGCATCTAATTTTCCTCGTTTTCTGTAGGTTTGACTCTGACCAATTCTCCCTTTTTCACTTCAAGGATCTTGCAGATTTTTTCAGGTATTCTTATTATTCCCTTTCCCTTCAGCTTTTCATCGTTTATTTCCTTCACCTTGCATTGAGTCGCCTTTCCACTAAAGGCTTCTATCTCAACTTCACCAATGCTTTTTCGGTTTAAAAGCTCGGACCAATGCTCTAGAATTTCGAGGTCTACTTTCACGGAGTCGCCGATAAAAAATCCGCTGAGGGTGTCAACTATGAGTTGTTTTGAAGGTGTAAGCTGTTTTGGAGGTGCAGGTTGGAGGGGGGTAGGGGCGATGCTGTCCAGCAGTTTCAGGACTGTCGGAACGATCACATGTGTTATGGCTCGTAGAAAAGTTGCATCCGCATTTTTAGACATTGCTAAGGCCAGGTACATATTGTTGATGTAGGATATGTGGACCTTGCCTTTTTCTCCTTCGATCATTAGAGCTTGTAGGCCCCCGATCATATCTTCTTTTTTTACAATGCTTTGAAAAGAACGCACAGTATTTTCCATTGTTTCTTCACTGGTTTCTGGATCCCCTGCAACTATGTTTCCGTCTTTTGTAAAGATAAAAGAGCAACTGACGTCGGGACATGTCTTTTTGATTTCGGTTAGGGCGCTTTTTAGCGCAACGGCGTGTGCATTTTGGCTCATTGTTTTTCGCTTCCGGGGAGATGGAGGTCTACGAGATCTTGAGCAGAATTTTTTCTGGCACCCCGTCGCTTTCCAACACTAGGTATTTTAGTCCTTCAGTGTCCCCGATTTGGTCCACCCAGTTTAGAGCTTCGCGAGCCTTTTGTAAGACCAGTAGCCTGTCTTGCTGGCTTCGGACAACTTCTTCGATGGCTGTTAGTTCATGGAAAGGATT
>LIHK01000055.1 GCA_001399795.1 Candidatus Bathyarchaeota archaeon BA2
CGTCCAGACACCAGATTTTCCGAGAAAACACTGTTTTCAAAATTCTATTTTTATTAGGTTCCAAAACAAATTTGTTAAAGGCTCTCTATGGCTTTGAGTAACCTCTCAATCAGATCTAAACTATTTGAAACCAATTCTGCTGTTGGTAATCCGTGGTAGAAGCCTGCGCCGTGTGGAGGAACACAAAAGAAGAAGCCGAAAAAGACGTTAAAAAAGTTGACGTGCGGTTATTCGCGTGCAGGTGCAGGTACAGGTGGAAGTGAATCAACGAAGCGATTAGCAAGTTCCTTAATCATTTTCATACCTGTTCCGATGGCCAATGGATAACCTGTAGTTCTGTTCCAGAACTCGCTATTAGTTGCGTTCACCCTTTCTTGCTCACCGAATCGTTCCAGCATTGCAATAAGCAACTTCTTCATCTCATCCTTAGAGAAGTCGTTAACCTGTCTGCACAGCTTATACACGTGTGGGAATACCAAGTGAAAGACATAGCAACCAGAGGTCTTCTGGATAGTATATTCACTGGGCGTCGCAAATGCTTCAGCATATAGATCTTTTAGCGCGATCCAGTAATTCATAAGAGCCAAGGCAAATGGTTGAGGATGTTCCCATATACTACTACGTTCATCTCTCGAAATCTCCTTGAGTGCATATCCTATGGAGTCGGCAAATGACGTTTGTGTAATTATATGCTCCTTTGTCTTCCTCTCGCTTGGCAGCTGAACCCTTCTATACCATGGCGAACGCGGGTGATTTCTTAATATGTCCACTATCGGTATGGCCTCAGCCGCTAACACCTTTTTCCTGTTTTCAAAAGGTGTAACTTTTTCCTCTCCTTTCTCAGAAATAGTTCGGTGAAGATGTCGCTGAGCTAAGCTCGTCGGAACAGATTTTTGCCTGCTGTTTACAACATAGAATAGTCGCATTTCATCAAATCGACTTTTAAACGTTAGTACCGAGACTGGTAAGGCATAGTTTCCAAGTCTGGGATCCTCTCGAACGGCAAGCCTGACGGCGGCGAATCTATGTTGACCGTCTATTATCCGAAGCGGAAAAGATTTATATGGAATAATAAGGACGCCAAGTTCGCCAAACCCATTTACAGACGATGCAGGGTTAAACTCAACTTCACCACGGACATTTATGAGAACACTTGTTGGAAACAGTCCTTCTTCATCGAGTAAATATCTGACAGCCTTAGCGACACGTCTTTCAGTTAGCGGTCTTTGATAACCCTCAAGATTATCTTCACGCCACCAATCAATGGTAGCGTATCGTAATAGATCCGAAGCTTTCATAACTGTAATGTAAAGATCAACATTTCTTTGCGTTATCTTTAGGACATTTAGGCGCAACATAATTAGTTCACGCCTTATTTAATAAGAGAGAAAAAAAATAAGGTGTTTGCTGAGTAGCATTATGCTTCTGATGATTTTTAGCTCTTTTTTGTGACTCTTGCGGCATCCGCTAACAAGCTGTCGATTTCACTTGGCTTTAACCTCATTTCTTTGAGAGACAGAAGCGCCTTCTCTTTTCCCCCATTAGCCAAGACTGCCAAGAGTAGCTTGTATGCCTCTTGTACTCCTCTCATACCACCGTAAGCAGCTATAGGCGACTTCCTTGTCCAGTCAAATGCTTTCAGAGGTTCCAGCCATATCTCGATATCCTTTTCTGAGGGTAGTTTGATTCCCTCAGCATGGCACCAGTTAAATACATCATTAGCTAACCAGTTTAGCGAATATACCCCTATGGCCCGCATGACAACATAGTCTTTGCGCAAGCCAGTTTAGACAATACACACCAATGGCCTTCAGCAGCATGTACTGCCTCCATGTCTTTTCTTCAAAAGAATAAGGGAACATCTTCCTCAACACACCCCAATAAGCTCTGATAAATTTCAACCTCTCGTCACGACTCGACCTCGAAAAGTCTTTGTCAAGGAATAGCCTACGAAGCGACGAAACAAATGAGTTGAGTTGAATCGGTCTCCCCGATCCCCTTTTCCCGCTCAAGTTAATTCGTTCGAATAGCGGTGAGTTTGCGTCTTGATTTAGCATAATGCCAATGTATGCTGCTTCTATTCGCCAACTTTCTTTCCTTAATATGGGTAAACCTGTTATCCCGCTTATCTTGAGACAATAGAGTAGCGCATCCTTAAGGCTTGGTTGTATTCCTTTTTGAGTTTTATTCGTTATAAAGAAGATTGCCCTTTCGACATCTTCAGATGTAACATCCAGCCCACTTTCCTGTACCCATTTGTTTAACTTTTTCGCTATTATTTTTGAGTTGACAAAAACAACAGGAAGTTCATAGTTCATTAGGTTCAGGAAGGACCGACCACTCATACCCTCTGGGTTTTGCATAGATTCAAAACAATCACAGATCTTCTCGAATCCTCCGATCCGATGTTGTCCATCTATGATCCATATTGATCCTTTTCTTCTCTGAATTTCGAGTACACCTAAGTCTCCATTAGTAGGAGTGAAAGTTGCATCTCTCACACTTACAAAAAGAGCGGGCATCAGAGCGATCGGACATTCTGTTAAATACTCCAGAAGCTCCGACGTTCTTTCTTCATACTGTTGACGTTGATAACCTTTTAGTTCTTCTTCTTTGAACCTATCTATCGCGCAGAGCTCCAACAGCTCCTTAGCGGCCATTTTGCCCATATACATATCGATATCTTTTTGGGAAAGCCTTATAACCTGCACTTTCAAAGAGCCGAGTTTTCTTTCTTGTGACAGCTTAGAAAGTATTCTCAATCGCTCATCCTGTTCAAGCTTACCCGGAAAGAAAAGACTCGGGTTTTTCCAACATCGATCGCAGACATATCTTCCATCTTCAATAAGATGAGGTTCGTCTTCGATTTCATATCCACAACACGAGCAAATCAAGGAGTAACCTCCTGGGGTTTCATAAATTCTGCGAAGGCTTCGACAAACGATTGGCATTTTTCAACCTTTTCCTTCATGAAGCCTTCATATGGCGGAAAGGCTCCTCCATAACCTATGACCCTTCTCGCTCTTTGAATAGCATCCAGTCTGTTCGCGTCCCATTTGGGAGCGATATACCTGTTCTTGACAAGCGCGTTCGTCGGTTGATATCGCATTGGATAACCGACCGCCCCCCATCGAAGGATGTCCTTTATTCTTTCAAAAAGGTCCTCTGGATCATCGGTAAAATTGTAAAGAGCGTAAACCAAAATTCTTCTTCCATCAATTCCATAAGAGTTTAGAAGCTCTATCGCGTTTTTGACATACGGGCCTATCTCGTGATAATCATATGACAACCTAACAACTTCGTCGATCTTAAGCTCTGAAATGTTTTTTGCAACTTCTGCTGTAATTAATCTCGCATCCAATCCCTGATTGAAGTCAACTCTTAGATCAAGATTTTTGATTTCCTCGAAGATATTTTTCCAGTAGGGGCTTGCAAGAATATTGTTGTCAAAAAAGATTACTCGAGTATGTCCCGGCCATATTAAATGTTCTATGCTACGCTTCATGGAGTTCATGCTCCCCTCCAATCGTGGAACGGCACAGTAGACGCAAGACCTAATACAACCTCGAGATGAGAAAATGATGCTTCCGCCCACCTTTTTATTCCACTTGGGAACCAGAGAATAGTCAGGAAGCAAATCTTCTGCTTCTTTATGTATTCCTCTGAATATATGATCAGGAGCAATGCTAGACAGTGCAGCATGTTTTGGCATTAGGGAAGCATAGAGCCCTCCAAGCCACAATTCTGCTCCAGGAAACTCTCTTGAATAATACCTTACAGCATCCCAGACGGGCTTCCACGCCCAAGTGAAGAGGCTTGTAACATAAATTATGTCTGGTTCACTCTCGACCTCTTGATCAATCCCATGGACGAGTTCAGTAGTATCCCCGCAAACATTCTTGTGGTATGCCGAAAGCTTCAATAGACCCAAAGGTGGGTATCGTGAATAATAGTCAGGTTCAACGAGCAAGACATGACTTCGCATTCGCCGAGATCCCCAAATCATTAAGCGAAGAGAGAGATCCCCGGAGATAGAACTCTTCTATAAGGGATCTATAAGTTTTTTCCTTAACGCTTTGAAATTGGAGTTCGTAGCTCCCTTGAGGCCCCGTACTATGGCTGGTTTGAGATGGTATTGCGCAAGAATCAAGTCGGATTTTTGTAAGCATATATATACCGCTTTTCGGTATGTTGTAGTAAGAACGCATTTAAATAACTTTCGGCATACTGGGGTAAGGGTATCCATTTGGCAAAAAGGAAGACTTCCGTTTCTCTTAATGAAGAAACTCTTGCGTGGATACACAAAAAAATCGAAGAAAAAAAGTTCGCCAGTGTATCACACGCCGTTGAATATGCCCTTGAAAGGCTCAGAAAAACGGAGCCTTAGCAATTTGACGTAACAATGAGTTCCGCATGCATGAAAACCTGATAAAAATCTTACCCCTATGATCATGTCCTTGGGGTAATATGTCAAAGTACGCCGCCGTTGAGAAAAGAACCCGATCGCTAGATAATGAAAATGAAAAACAAATGGAGTCCCTGTTCAAAAAAGGCAACATAACCCTAAACACTGAACTAACAAAACTACCAAAAGAACTCGCCGAATACGCCATACTCCACGAACTTTTATAACTCCTCCTTCAACTTTTCATCCCTCTCTCTCGGCATTAACCTATAAGAGGTTAAGCAGAAAGCTCTCAACTAACCCTCTTTCTTTTTTCCTTTGTTCGGTTATGGCGCATGTTGTGCAGACGAATTTGCTTGGTTTTGTTAGGCTTCGGCACATTTGAGTTCCTTCATCAATTGTCTCATGCCGCATTTTAGACATTTGGGTTAATTTCCTTTCCCCAACGATCGACATAAAGGGGAAAATTTAGTTCAAAGAGGTCAAACCACCATAAAAGATGCTGAGGAAAACCACTTATTCTTCCCGTTCCCTTGTCACAATGTGCTCCCATCACGTCTCAGTCAATCTAACCCCGAGCACCACTCCTCGACCTCACGACAGCAATGATCTTCCCTTCCAATACTAAAGAAATTTCTCCTCTTTCAATACATATTTGCTGTTTACAATTTCAGCTTCCATTTGCCGTTCTGTTACCTTTATATCCATATTTGTTCATGTCGCATATGGGTGCTTGTCTTGAAGAGAGGGTTTGAAAGTGTTCCCAAAACGGTTTTTCTGCCTCTTCTCCGTCGATACCTCGAGATCCTAAAGGCACATTTAGGAGAGGATTTGATCGCTGTAATACTGTATGGTTCGTTGGCTCGTGGAGAGGCTGAACTTCACAAAAGTGACATAGATCTTTATGTGGTTGCCAGCTATTGGCCTTGCTTCTTTAACCATCGCTTTGAGATTCTTGAGGGTGTCTTTAAGGAGCTGGAAGCCACAAAAGAGTATAGGGATGCCTTGTCGAAAGAGCTTCATGTGAGTTTTTCCGAGTACCCATTAACGATTGAGGAAGCGTTGAGGCATGGGCCCCTTGACCTTGAGGTGTACGCTGATGGCATCGTTCTTTATGATCGCGAAGGGTTTGCTGATCGAAAATTCAGCGAGTTAGAATTGAGACTAAACAGGATTGGAGCGCAACAAAAAGATGTGGGGAAGAGAAAACGGCTCTGGATTCTAAAGCCAAAGGTTGAGTTTGGTGAGGTTATCGAAATATGAGGAACGTTTCAATGGCTGAGTCTTACTTGAAGAGAGCGGAGCGGAGGTTAAGGGATGCGCAAAGAGCTCTAGAAGAGAGCTACGTACCAGACGCTGTGCGCTATTGTCAAGAATGCGTGGAAATAGCCGTTAAAGCAGTGTTAAGGCTCGTGGGAATAGAATACCCGAAAAGTCACGACTTGAGCGCTGAACTATCACTGTTTTCAGACCGCTTCCCAGACTGGTTTGGGGCTCAAATCCCAAGGCTCGCTGAAACCATGAGGCTCTTAACAAAAACTCGTGGACTTGCTTTTTACGGAGACGAGGAGCGAGGATTAACCCCAGAGGAACTATTCAGTTACGATTACGCAAAGAAAACACTGGAGGACGTTAAACTATACCTTGACCTTTGTCTCAAGCTACTCGAAAGATGGAAAGCGGGAAGACAATAGGCTTCGTATAGAGACCCTTCAAAACCATAACTTCCCGCCAACCTTAAGACTGAGCCTCACCATAAACAATTTCTGTTGCTTACCATAAGTCTTTTTTCTCATCTAAAGAACTTAAGTCTCCTTGTCCGAGCCCGTTAGGATAGCGGAAAAGAAACCTGTACCATCTGAGGCTATAACACTGCAGGGGCTTCCCGACGTGAGTCTCGTCGGGCTCATTGCCGCCTCTCACATCATATCACAGTATAAGTTAACTGAGATCGCCCACGTGGAATCGGGCCTTCTCCCACCCGTGGTGGAGCAAGGTACCACCGAAACCTCTTGGGCCGTATGGAGCATGGATAAACCTCTTCACAGCATGCAGTTGAGGCCTAACCCTCGCCGGAGGCTCATAAACCTCATCAGGATGCTCAACCGCCTCCAAAACCTCCCGCCTAAAACCTCCAAGCTCAGGCCGAGCTGCCACAATATGCTCCCACTGCTTTTCAGTCAACCTCACCCTGACACCGCTCCTCGACCTCACCACACCAATTATTCCGCCCCCGACAGCCAAAGTCAAGCCCTCATCAATCCCAAAAGAAACAATATCATATTTGAATCTAAATAGACGGGCCTACCCAAGTTTGCGCACACAAACACATAGAAAATAAAACCAAACACAGGCTAAACGCGATCCTCAAATCGTCCAGACCAGAAACTTTTTCAGCCAGACACCTCGGGCGGTTGGAAGCCGCAGGCTAAACGCCTTTCACTTCCGCGAACGTTAATAGATGTATCCCTAACTGTTGTTTTATTGCTTCCGAGATGCGGGCGGCTACGAGGTATTTAATGTTTTTTTCGTTTGCGACGTCTACGAGTCTTTGGGTTATGACACCATCAAAGATCACGGTGTCCACGTCCTTCATTTCCTGAAGTTTCTCCGCGAGTTCGCTCACTGGCAACCGTTCTATCTGCTTCATATTTTTGTTTAGTAGAACAGCCTCTAAAGTTCCTTCCAGTTCTTTTGCGGCTTTGATAATTTGTTTGGGAACCAGTATTTTCGGCCTTTGCTTTTTGACTTTTTCTACAAGAACTCTTTTTTGGAGGGCATCCTCGATTTCTTTCGGGTTTAATTCTTCCACTTCTTTCCCGTGCGGGGCTCTGGCAACATACTTGACATTGGTTACTTGCAGCATTTCTTTGAATATGAGGTCTCCGCCTCTGTCTCCGTCGAGAAGTGCTGTAGCTTCCTTTTCTCGGCACAATTTTATGATGGTTTCTGGAATCTTAGCGCCCTCAACTGCGATGACATTTTGTATTCCGGACTTTAGCAAGTTTATTACGTCTGCCCTTCCTTCCACGATTATTATTTCCTTTGCACTTTCGATATCTGGTCCTGCTGTCAGTTCTTCAGGTCCATATTTTTCAACTCTCGCCAACCTCAACGTTTCTGAGACTTCTCTGAAAACTTCGTCTGTGCCAGGCGTGGTTTTAACTGTCCAGTCGTGGAGGACCTCCTTCGCTCTTTCTATGATTGCCCTCCGCCTTGCGTCGCGTACATCTTGCATCTCTTCTAAAGTGACCCTTGCCGAGCATGGTCCTACCCTATCTATACTCTCGATGCTTGCAGCGATAATGGCTGTGGAGACTCTGTCTAGGCTTGTTGGTATGAGTATTGTGCCGGTAGTTTTGTCTTGTTTTGATTCTAGGTTAATTTCTATTCTTCCTATTCTTCCCGATTTCTGAAGTTCTCGAAGATCCAGTTCAGGTCCAAACAATCCTTCTGTTTGACCAAAAACTGCTCCGATAACATCTGGTTTTTCAACAACTCCCTCCACTTCGAATCGGGCTCGAATAACATACTTTACCGTAACGGCTTGTGATGATCCCAATATTTTTCACCTCAATCATGAATTTATCCTCACTAATAGTTAGAGGCTCTTTTAGTTTTATTAGTTTGTATCTCTTATACTTTGCGACTTTATACTCCTAATTTTTTCTTAAAGTTTCCAAATAGGTTGCCAAACCTTCTATGTCTTTGACGTTGCGCCCCACGAGGCCAAGGAGTTCTTTCCAAAAAAGAAGGTTGGGATTTATCCTCATTTTTTCGAGACGTTGTGCCAAACGATTAGTCCATTCTTTGCCACGTCTGTCAAAATCCATTAGGAGGATGACTTTGCGTTTCTTTCTCCTTTCTACTTCGCTGAGAACGTCGAGGAAAGACTTTCCGGAGGATTTTGCTTGAATGATGTCGCCCATTACGTTCAACTTGTGTAGGGCGTTGATGTCATTTTTTCCCTCCACGATTATCGGAATGCCCTTGGCTGATTCGGTTGCGAGCCTATCTAAGAGTTGAAGAATTTTCTCCAGCCTTTTCTCCAGGTTAGTTGACAACCCTATTACCTTGTAACCTCTATTTCCATCATTTTTTCTAACAGTTGCGGGTGTTTACGGAAATGCTGCCTAACTGGGTTGAGAATTTCTGTGAGGGCTTCTGTGACTCCGTTTTTTAGGTCTAGTGGGTGGATTTCTCCTTTATTGTAGGCTTTTTCCACTTCCTCATAACTTTCAAAGCTCTCCGGCCCTCCGTATTTGACCGGCCTCGGTATCTCCAAGCTTTCCCTTTCAGCGAAGACCACGTATTTTGCTAATTCAAGCACAGGGTTTCCCCTAGCCTGCTTGGGTGGGCAGTAGGCTTCTTTTATTTTTGTTTTGATTTCGCTGGGGGTGTCATGGATGAATATGCAGCTTTTAGGTATGCTTTTGGACATTTTTGAGCTGATCTGTAGGTTTAGGTCTGCGTTTTCGTCAAATTTCTTTTCAAGGGTTTCGGGTCCTTGAAGTCCCATGAGAAGATGGGTGTGGACGCATGCGGGCTTTTTCCAGCCGAGTTTTTCAGCTACGTCTCTAGCCAGCATGTGTGCTTTGCGTTGGTCCATTCCTGCGCAGGCTACGTCGAGGTCCAAGTGGAAGATGTCTGCCGCTTGCATGCAGGGATAGTAAACCCATGCTGTTTCGATGTCTGTCATGCTCATTTCGCGGCCCATAATTGGTAATGCTCGCCACGTTCTTTGCAGCGAAACACCTTTGGCTATTCGAATGATTTTTTCCCAGTATTCTCTGTTTTTGGTTATGTCTGAAGCCCAAAGGTATTTTACGCTGTCGGGCTTGATTCCGAGGGCTGTGAAGCACTGTTTTATGTATTCGCCGCAGAGGCGGATTTTTTCCATGTCGCCGCCGAGCTTGTTGTTTATCCATGAGTGCCAGTCTGCGAGAAAAACGGTGAATTCGAAGCCGGTTTTTACCATGTCCTTTATTTTTGAGGCGCAGACTAGGCCCATTCCGATGTGCATTATTCTGGGTGAGTGTGAAATTTTTCACGGTTCACTGTCCAGAGCATTCGAAGCCCCAGTAGGCTTTGGGCTTAGTCTTGGTTTCCAGCAACGTGCGTAACTCTTGAGGAGTTATGATTTCTTCTGTGTTTCTTGTAATGAGGTCTATTCTTTGTTCTAGTTCCAAACAATTCGCCCTCTTTCACACCTTCATTCGCTTTGACCAACTTAACGTTTCTTGTCGCGGGCGCTGTGTCCCACGTAACTAACACTCAACCTCACAGCTGGAGCATTACGCTCCTCTCAGGTGAGCTCTCTCTGACGTAGGTTGGTTGGCGCCCGCGCCCACCGTGTCCCATGCCTGGGTAAACCCTTCGTCAACGGTAGGTGAAAATCACCAGCCTCTGTTGGGTCCGTCTACATGAGCCCTGCTCGAGGTTCCGGTGGGATTCGCTCCAGTCTAGTGTCATCGCCAATAAAGAAGACGGGAACCCATAGAGATAAAATTTTCCTACATTTGAAGGTTGGATTAGCCTTCAATATGTTGTTTTTAGGATTCTTTGAAGGTCTATTTCGAAGGCGCTTGTCGGGTTTTCCAGTTCGAAATTGTTTAGAACTTCCGGGTGGATTTCTCCTACAACGCCGATCTTTCTACCTTTAACGTAGATTGCCGCCGCTCTTCCTTGTAGGAAACTTGGGTGCCTCGTCTCTTTAATGGGCCAGTCTTTTAAGCCGAGGTTAGTGAGCAAAGCTTCCAAGTAAGACTTCATTTCGGTGAAGTTGGCTGTTGGGTGGGAGGAGACACCAGCCACGTGAAGCCTTCTTTCAGCGCGAGTTTCAGCCTTCTCGCTAATTTCTATCACGTCGGAAACCTCAAAAACTCTTTGAGGATAAGCTTGGTGTTTGTTGTCCGCCAGATTCTTCATCAAATTGGGCAGTAAATCCTGTCGAACTATGGAATATTCTGTGGAAACGGGGTTCGCCAGCCTAATCATCTTGCCAGCTCTTCTCCTCATTTTCTGGTAATGGTCAACATCGTTGGCGAGAACGAAATTCAATGCCTCCACAAAGCCTAGTCCAACCATTATTTGTCGCACATAATTCGCCACTTCGCCGGCTCTGTGTTGTCTACCAGTCGTCACGGTTGCCGGCTTCGTTGGCTTCAGTTTGAAATAGCCGTAGCCGATGGCAACCTCTTCCACCAAGTCAATTTCATGCATTATATCAATTCGATAGGCGGGAATAAGAACCTCTAAAACCCCTTTACCTATCCTCCTTGCATCCAGTCTAGACTTCTGAAGGGCTTGTATAGCCTTAGTCTCTGAAAGCTTGAGACCCAACAAATCGTTGGCGTAGTCAACCCTCAACTCCATCCGCTGAGGCGTCAAGTCAGGAGAAATCAACACGCGATCAGTATACTTAACGCGAACAGCTTCTATGGTTCCACCCATATCCGCCAACGCCGTAACCAAAACATTTAGACTCCTCGTAATCGCGTTGAGTTCCGTACCAGTCACATCAATGAACAAGTTCCGCGTTTGGCTACTCACTCTTGTCAGTTCGCCGTTGATAATCGGTGGAAAGGAGAGAACTCGCCCCATCTTGTCTGTGATTAAAGGATACCTTGAAGCCCAATCCACGTGATGTTTGTATGCTATTCCCTTTTCATGCCTCTCCAAAATTTCTTGAAGAGTCATCTCTTCTGTTTTATCTAAGGGAACAAACCTAACATCGTTTGGAGCGCTAGTTGTGTAAGCGAAGGGCGGTTCAACAACGTCCAGGTTATGCACCCCAATAGAAGCCTTTTTCCGATCCCTGCCCACACCCCAGTGGAGGTCCTCCTGCATCTCCATAAGTTCCCTCACAGAATCGTTGTCGAGCTTTATGTTGCGTACAACAGCGCCTACAACGTAGGGCCTAACCTCTGACACAGCTGGGTCCACTTTCAAAACAATTTTTCCTTCCTTCACCTCATACTTGGGCAGTCCAGTCTCCCAACCCATCAGTCCACGGAAGGCTCTAGCCACTCCACCATAGCTTGAAAAGTCCACGCGATTTGGGTTAAACTCGATTTTTACGCAGTCTGGTTCGGTTTCCTCTATGTCAACGCCCAGCCAAGGAAGCCATTTAGCCATCTCTTCCACGCTGAGGGATCTACCAACGAAGGAGGAGAAGCGGTCTCTGTCTAGGGTGATTACTGGCATATTGGGGTCCTCCTGATCCAGCCTAAATCGTTTTTGTACAGGTGCCTTATGTCCTCAACTCCAAGCTTGAGCATTATTAGGCGCTCCAGTCCCCCTCCCCAAGCTAAAACTGGATATTTTATGCCAAAGGGTGCCAAAACCTCTGGGCGGAAAATGCCCATTCCGCAAAGTTCAACCCATGTTTTAAGTTCCGGAACGTAAACCGTGGACTGCATAGACGGCTCCGTATAAGGGAAGTAGCTGGGCCAAAACTGCACTTTCTTTAGTCCAAGCTTAAGGTAGAATTCCTTTAAGGTTCCCATCAAGTCTCGCAACGTTACCTTTTTGTCCATGACTATTCCTTCGATTTGATGGAATTCTGCGAGGCGTTTGTAGTCCACCTTCTCGTTGCGATAGACACGATCTACAGAGAAAACCTTCACCGGGGGCTCCTTATGCTCGGCCAGGTAACGAATCGTCACAGCGGTTGTGTGTGTCCTCAGTATCAGCCTTTTCGCTTCGTCAAGACTCCAAGTGTATTCCCAACCCCTCGAACCGGTTATCCAGCCGTTTTCGTGGGTTTTCGCTACCGCGTTGACTATGTCTCTTCTTGGCAGCTTTCCTTTTGTTGGGTGTGCAAGATAGAAGGTGTCCATCATCTCCCTAGCCGGGTGGTCTTGAGGCTGGAAAAGGGCGTCGAAGTTCCAGAAGGCTGTTTCAACGATGGGACCGCGAATTTCTGTGAAGCCCATCTCTAGAAAAATTTCCCTAACCCTCTGAATTATCTGCTGTGCAGGGTGGACCTTTCTTGGATAGACAACTGGACCTGGCGCAGTTACATCAAAACGCCTAAGTTTCACCCTCCGCCACCTCCCAGTTCGGATCAATTCCGGAGTTAGTTGACTAACCTCCTCAACAATTTCTATCCCCCGCTTAACAACGTCCCAGCCAGCATCCGTTAACTCCAGTTCCCGCAGGGTTTTTTCACTGATTTCCACGAGCTTCCGTTTCTTCAGAACGGAAACAGCCCTTTGCAGTTCTCTGCTCAAGTCCTCAACAATGAGAGGTCCCTTTTCATCCAGCAGCGATAGAAGCTTTTCGTCGGTTCCAGTCGGAGGCTCCTTCAACATTTTCACTACGCTTTTCTTTATGGTCGCCCAGCCCTTACGGTTAAGCCACCCCAAGGCTATGGTTAAAAACTTCCTTTCTAACTCTGCCTCCTCAACGACATCGTCAAGAGAAGCCTCGCCGCCCAACTTGATCAATGAGCTGATTAAACGTCTTTCTGGGAGTCCTTTCCTTGCGTGATATTTTCCCTCTTTATTTAACGCGATTACGGTTTGTTTTCGTTCACGGGTTTTTACTAGTTTCTTTGCGGTAAGGGAGAGGGCAGCGCGCATGACTGCTGCATGAGCTAGGGCGCTAACCTTGACTATTTGGTCGACTGGTCCTTTTCCCTTTAGCCTTTCCAACGCAAGCATGGTTTTTTGTTCGTTCTCTCGAAGTTCAGCCATTAATTTTTCCTCCTCCGGAATCTCCTACTAGACTTGGGCGTAACAAGGATCGATAAACTGGTTTAGCATTGTAATAAGAATGTTTTAAAGTTTTCAACTTTAGATACCTTGAACTAGTTGGAAAGGAAGTTAAAGGCGGAAGATTGGAAATTGGCAGGGCATCCCTTCATCTTCCTAATGAGTGGAACAAAGGTTATTTATAGTTTGTCAGTGGTTTTGGCGCTCTTACTGAGTTTCGAAGGCTAATTAACCTGCAGTATTTCCCTTGCTTTATCAATGAATTTTCTCCGTTTTAGTTGATGTTCTCTCACGAAGTTTAGAACTATTTCTGTCGTTTGAGCTTTATGTTCTCCACACAAGAGTTTACCGCTTTTGCAGTCATGGTAAACCCTTACAATGTCATCGTCGTCTTCAACGAAATGGTACATGCAAATCTCGTATACAGGGCAAATCTCAGGCACTCCGCCGAGCTTCCTCTGTTCTTCCACGGTTGGTCTCCCACCTGTGAAGGCATACGAGATTTTTTTGGCGATGGATTCTGGTTTTTCATGTAACGTGAAGTAGCTCATTGGGCTCCGTTTAGCCATCTTTGGCGACCCGTCTAGTCCTTTCATGATTTTGTGATAGGTGGAGGAAGGCGAGATGAAATTGAACTTGCGGCGAAATTTGCTGGCGAGGTCTCGGGTTAGACGTAAATGTGCGTCTTGATCCACACCTACGGGAACGACCGTTGGTTTGGGTCCGTCAAAGTCTTTGAGTTGCGGCATAAGGATGTCCCCTGCTTGTACGAGGGCTGACAGGTATAGTCCAATGTTGCGTTCACCGTAGATGGCTTTCATTGTAGCTAGGGTTACACCTCTTCCAAAAAGAACCGCTAAGTCTCTAACCCGCTGTTCCTTATACTGCCGATAAATGCAGCCACGCTCCGGATCGAATCCTAGGGCAAGCAAGTCTGCAACATTGCCTACAGCAATTTTTTCGCTTTTCTCGAAGGGGATTTTGTTGTCTTCGTAGGCTTCAATGTCTGCGATGCAGTAGAAAGCCGTGGCTCCCTGTTGTTGGAAATAGATGATTTCGCGGGCGGTCATTAAGGTCCCAAGATGAAATTCCCCTGTGGGTTTAATGCCGCTCATCACCGCAAACTTTTCACGGCTTTTCATGCTGTTCAAAACGAGTTCGAAATCCCTATGGCCGAAGATAACGCCGCGCCTCATGTACATGCCCGGATTTGGCATTTCGCTCAAGAGTGATTTGAATGGTTGTATTCCAAACTCTTCGTAGAGGCGATTGTAATCCTCAACTATGGTTGTTCCCCAAGGGTCAAGCACCGTTTTTCTTTTTTTAGCCGTCGACAACTTTTAACGTCCCACCGTTGCTAAATCAGTAGGGTTGAGAGTTTTCTTTAAGGTTTCCGGAAATTAAATATTCACGTGGGAAACATGATAACAGATGGTATCAAAATTGAGCAGAGGAATGATTGTTGGAAACTGGAAAAGTTGAAGTTCCTTTGTCTTCGGCGTATAGGCTACTGCATCCCAGGCTTGTTGTGCTAGTGAGTTGTGTTGATGAGGCAGGTAAAGCAAACGTTATAACTCTGGCTTGGTCCATGCCCGTGTCGATAAACCCGCCCATCGTCGCCATAAGCATCGCTCCAAAAAGGTATTCCCACCAACTAATCGAGAAAACGAAGGAATTTGTGGTCAATATTCCAACGATGGACATCGTTAGAGAAACCTTGTTTTGCGGCAGAAGAAGCGGAAAAACATGCGACAAGTTTAAAGAAACACGATTAACACCCTTGCCAGCCAAAATGGTTCAACCGCCCATCATCAAAGAATGTGTGGCACATCTAGAGTGCAAGTTGCATAAGCAAATAACCGTGGGAGACCACACGCTTTTCATCGGTCGCGTCTTAACCGCCTACGCTGATGACGGCGTCTTTGACGATAAATTTGACCTTAAGAAAGTGAAACCCATTTATCACATGGGAGGAGACGACTTCGTAACCCTTGTTCCCGAGATAGTCTCGCCTCGTTTATAAATGAAAGACAAAGAAGTTTATTGATAAAAGTTGGGTTAAGTCACCTTTCCGTGTGCGGTGCGCGCATTCTTGGGCATTAAGTGATACCCATGAGCTTTTTTGACTCAATTATTGCTTGAGGCAAGACATCTCCTATTTTCTCATTGAATCTCAGATGGCAGACAGGATCAAAAGGAGTTTCGTCTTCATTGATTATTACCAGCTTTGCCCTAGACCCTAGAGCCTCCCTCGGCATATAAGCTGCAGGAGTTACTAACAAACTTGATCCAACCACTATAAAAAGATCGGATTTCTTTGAGTGATAAAAAGATAATTCTAAATCTTTTCTTGGCAAAGACTGACCAAAATTGACTACACTAGAAACCAGCTTTCCTCCACAATGTGGGCAACCCTTTAAATTTAACGATTCATCTGTTGTAGTCTCGCAGCTTTCGCATCTCAGCTTAGCAATGTTCCCGTGAAGTTCAGCTAAAAGTTCCGGCTTAATTCCTGATTTTAAATGGATATTATCTATATTCTGGGAAATAAGAAATTTTAATTTTCCCAGTTTTTGTAACTCTACAATAGCTAGGTGTCCCTTATTGGGCTGAGCTGAATCCCAAGAGGGCATGGGTTTGGGAGGAAGTCCCTTATCCATTCGGGTCCAAATTCCATCTGGACCTCTGAAGTCAGGAAGTCCAGATTCAGTGCTGATTCCAGCCCCGGTAAAAACTACCAAATGATTTGCCTCAAACATCCATTGAGCCAATGTCTTAATCCTTCCCTCTAAATCCGATTCCATTTTAAATCACTTTTAATACTCTGTTCCTTCACGCGCGCAAAAACCTTACGCTAACGCCTAACGGAAAGGGCTAAACATCGTATGTAATGTCGTCTTTTTGTGCGACTAACCATACATTTTGTCATGTTAGAGCGTGTAGGCTTCTCCGGGTTTTAACGCGACAACCCTAACCTCTGGAGTTTTTTCTTTAACGATTTTTATGAAGCTTTCAGCTGAGGGCTCTAACACTGGAAGGGTCTGATAGTGCATTGGGATGACTACAGCCGGCTTAATCAGCTTCACAGCTTCAGCCGCTTCCCTTGGCCCCATCGTGTAGTAGTCGCCGATAGGAATTAGCGCCAAGTCCGGATGATGAATCTCACTGATAAGCCTCATGTCTCCGAAGAGGCTCGTGTCACCGGCGTGGTAGATGGTTTTTCCCTCAGCCTTTATGACGAAGCCTGTGGGCGCTCCTCGCGTAGATGAATGGAAGGCTTGAACCATAGAGATGCTTACTCCCTTCACGTCAACGGTTTCGCCTATGTTGATTCCTACGACTTCTTTCACTCCATTTTCCTCCGCGAAGACTCCAAGTTCGTATATGCCAACGAATGTTGCTCCGGTTTGTTTACAAATTTCGATAGCGTCTCCCAAGTGGTCTCCGTGATCGTGGGTGACGCAAACAATGTCTACTTTCTTGACATCCGAAGCCCTCATGGCAGCCAGCGGATTTCCAGTTAACCACGGGTCTATAAACAAGATTTTGTCCGCCAACTCCATTTCAAAGCCAGAGTGCCCCAACCACCTTACTTTTCCCAAAGTTCACCACCCTTTTCTAAACTTTTTTAACTCCATGCCCCCTTAAAAGGAATTTACGTGCAATGCCATGGCAATTTCTGAAGAAGTTTTACAAAAATATCAACTAGCCGGAAAAATCGCTAGAGAGGTTCGGGAAGAGGCGAGAAAAACCGTTCGAGAAGGCATGCCCATCATCGATTTATGTGAAAAAACCGAGTCCCTGATTAGGGAAAGGGGAGGAAAACCCGCTTTTCCTTGCAACGTTTCAGTCAACGAGATTGCCGCCCACTACACCTCTCCCCCACAGGATAAGCGAACAATCCCAGAAAATTCTCTGGTTAAGGTAGACATTGGCGTTCACGTGGATGGTTATATTGCCGACACAGCCGTAACCGTTTGCTTCAATCCAGAATACGAGGGTCTAGTGCACACGGCAGAGGAGGCGCTTAAAAGGGCTGTGGAAATACTTCGGCCGGGCTTGTCCATGTCGCGTTTTGGCTCAACGATTCAGAAGGTGATTAAGGATCGAGGGTTTAAACCGATTTCAAACCTTACTGGACATTTGGTTGGACGGTACGTGATACACGCTGGAAAATCCCTGCCCAACGTCTTCCACGTCTCCACTTCTAGGGTGAATGTTGGGGAAATTTACGGTGTTGAACCCTTCGTAACGGTTGCCGAAGCTGTTGGTAAGGTTGAGAGCGGTAAAGAAGCCCACATCTTTCGATTTTCAAAGCCTAAGTCTTTGAGGGACTCCTACGCCAAACAGCTTCTAAACTACGTCAAGGAAAATTTTAAAACTCTGCCTTTCACCGAGCGGTGGCTTCAGGGATGCGTACCGCCTAGTTATTACAAAGCTGCTTTTTCTGAACTTCTCTCCTCAAAGGCTTTAATTTCTTACCCAGTGTTCATAGAGGCGAGCAGAAAACCCGTGGCGCAAGCAGAACACACCGTTTTATTGGTGAAGGACAGATGTACCGTGTTAACTTAACCTTTCTTTCTCCTTCTCCTTAACCTCGCGATATATTGAGGCAATCATCATTTTCTCGTTGCATTTCGGACAGGGTTCCGCCTCTTTGAAGACGTAGTCTCCCCGTTGGAAGTCGCGAATGTTCTTAAACCCGCATTTTTGACATAGTATTGTCGTGATTACTTGTGGCATTTCAAAGGTTACCCTCGAAGGCCTTCTCTGCGTTTGCAACAGCATGTACGCTGACAAGGCAAGCCCAATAAAACCTACCAACGCATAAGACCCTGCGCTAGCATCTCCTCCCTGAAGCGCAGTAACTCCTAGGGAAAGCGCGATGACAGACAAAATAAGGGTCACAAGAATTATTGCAAGGTAAAAGAAGGAAGTTCTTGCCGCGGGCGATTCAGCCTTCTCAGTCATTTTTTCACCTACTGTCCTATGCCTATCGTGTTCCCTATACCAGCTATTATAACCGAGTCACCTGCCTTCGTCCTTTCCAGAATTAGCCGCTTAATTCGCTGAATCACGGTATCTGCAGCGTCGAATATTTCTTTTCGCATAGGAGAGACGGCGTCCCCGATGTCTTCCTTAACGATGACGGCGTTCACCGGAATCTTGTACTTGAGCACAGATTCTTCTATCTTGAACTGATCGATCCCTGGTCCGCCTATGGCCACCCCTACTCCCTCAGCTACATCACCAGGTTTCTCCCCTTCAAGCTTTAGCGCAGCGTCTACCATGACTATTGCAGCGATTTTTCCCTCGGTTTCTTCTATGATTCGCCTTATTCCGTCCCCGGGTTTACCAACGTTTCCGCCAGGGCCCTCTGATTTCAAAACGTGCGCTGTCCGACCTTCTAGGGGCACTGTGGCTACAACGATGTCTTGGGCTATTCTTCTTTTTTCATGTCCGTGCATCAGCTTGGCGGCGACGAGGGCGCCTGCTCCGTCGCCTATAGGTTGACCGGTTGCGAAGGCCTTTAAGGCGCTGGCGAAGGCTTCCGCTTCTCGCATAATTAGGGGTAGAACCATTTGAAGCTGCATGATTATGTAAAGGCTTAGAGTTTTTTTGCCGAGCAAATAAAAGTGCCTTATAACCTTGTAGATGATATTTAATGCGAGGGCAGCCTCAAGCGTGTTTTCCAAATTGTTCAGCTGGGCTTCGTCTGCTTCAGGCGCCATGAGCCTTACCTCATCCTTAAAGCGGATGTCTCGAACGTCAAGCACGTGTTCCAGCTTCCAAACAACACCTGCAGGGTCCATACTCTCAGGTGCTATGGCTATGTATTCCAGAAATCGGTCAACTCTCTCTGTGGGGTCTTCCTGTGGCTTCCCTATTTCCTTTATGGTTGATATGGCCATCTTTCGCCCTTCGTCTCTTATGAATTTGAGGCGGGCCAAGCGGCTTTCAACTTCCCTTATCATAATGTACATTTGGATGCGTTGTCCGTAAAATATGAAAGCCACAAAGAGCATCATGAAGACTAATTGAAGTATCCAGGCAAGAGGGTTTTCTTGACCNNNGGAACATCCACACCCAAAAGACTGCATGGTTGGTAATAAATTTTGAGGATTTCCCCTCCATAAGCTAATGTGAAACTAAACGGGGTTGCCAGCTTTCCCGGCTTCGCGTGGCCGAAGACCACACTAACACCGGAAACGGAGCGCAGTTTAACTTCTGAGTTCGGAATGGGATCAGGTGGGTCCCGCGCCCTATGGCCGGCAACCCTAATCAATGTGAAGCTTTGCTGTTCATTAAGTTTTCGAATGAAGCTTTGTTAAGTTTATGATCGTTTAGGGAAGCCTAAATCACTAGGTAAATCAGATAATCTTCTAATCCAATCTTTGCTTCTCAAATGGCTTTGATCTTTTAATTCATCTTTAACGTAGGCAATTATTCCGAGTTGATCTATTTCTTGAGCTTTATCTTCTGAAAGCTCATCGTCTATGGTTAATAAGAAAACTCTCCAAGCTGGCTTTCTTTCGGGAATGGTTTGCTTCCATCTTTCTCTTAAAGTTCGTTTACATAAAAGGAAAAATGCTTTATCCGGTGTACTTAAAGCCGTTTCTTGATTGGGAACTACGCCATCTATTCTTTTAAGTACTTTTCTTGGTTCTCTGCCCTTAGGTTTTTCACAGCTCACGTTTATATGATTCAGTAAAATCCTTATTATGCGCTCAAAGGACTTGCCACCGGCTTCGCGTGGCCGAAGACCACACTAACACCGGAAACGGAGCGCAGTTTAACTTCTGAGTTCGGAATGGGATCAGGTGGGTCCCGCGCCCTATGGCCGGCAACCCTAATCAATGTGAAGCTTTGCTGTTCATTAAGTTTTCGAATGAAGCTTTGTTAAGTTTATGATCGTTTAGGGAAGCCTAAATCACTAGGTAAATCAGATAATCTTCTAATCCAATCTTTGCTTCTCAAATGGCTTTGATCTTTTAATTCATCTTTAACGTAGGCAATTATTCCGAGTTGATCTATTTCTTGAGCTTTATCTTCTGAAAGCTCATCGTCTATGGTTAATAAGAAAACTCTCCAAGCTGGCTTTCTTTCGGGAATGGTTTGCTTCCATCTTTCTCTTAAAGTTCGTTTACATAAAAGGAAAAATGCTTTATCCGGTGTACTTAAAGCCGTTTCTTGATTGGGAACTACGCCATCTATTCTTTTAAGTACTTTTCTTGGTTCTCTGCCCTTAGGTTTTTCACAGCTCACGTTTATATGATTCAGTAAAATCCTTATTATGCGCTCAAAGGACTTGCCACCCCTACTCTTTCTCATTTGGCTCGCCTTAGTGTGAAGCGCACCAAGAAAAGGGCAAATGGGTTCACAGATTTTCTTCGTAAATTCTAAATAGTCTTCGCATTCATGGGCTAACTTATCAATTAAACTTCTATTCTTGTCAATCCATAGTTCTATTGTATAGGCAAACGCTTGGTTCTCATAGTTAAGATAAGTAGTAAAGGCTGTCCTCTCAAAATCAACGACACTTTCACTTAAATGCTCAATAACATATTGCTTTTCTCTTTTTTCACTAGGTATTTGATCCCAAGCTTCTTCTACAATTTCTTCAGATGAGGGTATTTTATCTGTAAACTTCTCTACTATTTCAGCAGTTTCTTGTGGCAATCCAAATTTGTCCATCCATAACTCTACCCGTGATTTTCTCATGAACTTAACCCCATCTTTTCGAGATTTTCAGCTATTTCTTTTCCTTCATCGCTTAGGGTGAAAATTTTTCCTCTTCTAAGATTTGGCGTCAAACAATTTACAATCTTGCGCTCGATTAACTTTTTTATAGCTTGACTTACATGGCTTAGATATAATTTTGTTTCATCAGCTATTTGCTTTGGAGTTCTGGGTCCTTTATAAAGAGACAACACGATCATTTGTCGATGCTTGCTGGCAATGACATAACCGTATTTGCCCCAATCCATCACTTTCACTAGGTATGAAACCCTGATATTAGATATTTATAGAATAGTTACAAGTTAGTTACATTAATACCAGGATTAAATTTAAATTAGCGTGAGTCCGATAATAAAGAACGAAAATGTTACCTAAAATAGATTGGGATTTCGCTCGTGCTGATATCCATTTTGCCACACATGGGTTACACCCCTACCCAGCACGTATGATCCCTCAAATCGCACGAAGACTAATAGAAATGTATTCTCTTCCCGGCGATAAAGTGCTTGATCCATTCTGTGGTTCCGGAGGAGTATTAGTTGAATCTATGTTAAGAGGTAGGGACTCATTTGGTATAGACATCAATCCATTAGCATGTCTTTTAGCCAGAGTTAAATCCACCCCTATAGACCCAGAATTGTTGATGAGTTACTGGGAGAAGTTACGAGCTGGTATCGAAAAAGACATAATCGCAGCTAGGTTCAAACAGATTAAAGTAAAAGTACCAGATTTTTCGGGAACTAACATTGAGTACTGGTTCAAGCCATATATGATCGAAGAGCTGTTGATAATAAAGAGGCATTTAGATGAAATCGGGAAAGAAGCGAATCTAGGAACGAAAAAAATTCGCGAATTTTTCAATGTTTGCTTTTCAAATACTGTTAGAGTAGTGAGTGGTGCTAAAAAACGGGAATTTAAACTTTATAGAATGCCAAAAGAAAAGTGGAAAAAATATAGACCGAACGTATTTGAAGTTTTTAAGAATAGGGTCAACGATTCCATAAGGAGAATGGGAGAATTTTATGAACTTTTTATGGGAAACAGTTTGAAAGCTAAAGCAGAAGTCTTTGAAGCTGATACGAGAAAAATGTTCACTAAAGAGTTTCCTGAAGAAGCTAGGAGACAGTTGCATGAGGAATCAATAGATCTTGTAGTTACATCTCCACCTTATGGTGACAGTCGAACTACTGTAGCTTATGGGCAGTTTTCCAGATACTCTTTGATTTGGCTAGGCTTTGATAAAAAAGTTATTTCAGAGATTGACAAAAAAAGCTTGGGCGGTAATACAAGAGAAAAGAATTTGGATTCAAAAATACTAATTGATGTGCTTTCCAGAATCTCCGAAAAGAGAGCTGCAGACGTGAAAAGCTATTTCGTTGACATCGAGGAGTGTTTAGATAAAATATATAAAGTTGTTAAAAATGGAGGACATGCTTGTTTCGTGCTTGGAAATCGCACAGTTAATAGAATGAAAATTCCGACAGACGAAATCATAGTGGAATTAGGAAGTAGATACGGCTTTGATCACGTCGCCACATTTCATCGTAGAATACCTTCGAAGAGAATACCTTGGAAAAGTAGCCCCACTAATATTCCTGGACAAAAAGTTGAAACTATAAGCAAGGAAAATATCATTGTGTTAAGAAAGTGACGTGATATTAGCTTGAGGGGCTGTCAAATTTACTATGAACAATTTTGTGAGAAACGTATATATTCTGAACCCGTAAAGTTTTGGATTAGGGGCCGTAGTCTAGCTACGTCTCATCGCTTGATGAGGCGCTAGAGAGGAATGACGACAATTGACGCGAAGCCGTGTCAANNAACTCACGGGTTTGCTGACCACGCCGGGATGAAGAACTTCTGGAGCGGTGAAGAAACCCGTAGGAACTGGGTGAACTGTTCCGGGTAAAGGTCGTCGGTTCAAATCCGGCCGGCCCCACCAAAAGCTTATTTCGCATAAATAAGTGATTCTATGGATTTGTATTCAAATCTCTTTGAAACGATCAGATTCGAGCGCAACGCTTGCTAACGAAGATAAGTATTAGAATTTTGTCAACCTTTACCGGAAAAGGAAAGGTTTATTAAATATTACGATATAATAAATATGTATTTCAGCTATATATTGCAAATATGCTTGCGAGTTGGCTCGGGGAATCAAGGTGAGCGACCTATTCACCAACATTCTCTTTCCACTGAGCACTGGTGGAGCTGGGGGCTTCTTGATCGGGTACGCCACTAAGAAAATCGTCAAAATTTTAATGATCTTTTTGGGATTGTGCTCGCTTTCCCTCTTCTATCTAGTGCATATAGGAATGATTGACATTAACAGTGACAAGATTGCGGAGGCAACATCAAGTCTTCTCGCACAGACAGCGGGTTTTCTCTCGACTACTATAGCTTATCTGCCGTTCTCAGGAAGCTTTGCAACTGGATTCGCGTTGGGAATAATGAAGGGATAATGCGCGCGCGATCGTTGGTTAGCTTCAACTCTTGAAGGATTATTACACAAAAATTGGTTAAGATTGTTGGGGAAAAACGGCTGAAAATTATGAAGGTTTCGTATTAAATAGGCGACAACAAAATTAGGAAATCATGAAAGTAGATGGTAAAGAATATAAGCCTCTTTCCCTGCTGAAGATTTGAGGTTAGGTTCATGAGTCTATGGAAACTTCGGTTATCCGTTATTGGAACACTAGCACTCATTATCGGATTGTCCACGCTGTTCTTTACGGTCATTCTGTCCTTGGCTGGCGTTAACTTGATGATATTACCATTTATTGTCGTGATTTTTAACGTCATTCAGTGGTTAATTGCTCCCTACCTAATAGACGCCATGTATCGAGTGAAAGAAGTAAAAAAATCAGAAATGGTGGAGCGACTTAGCAGGAATAGCGGCATCAAAACGCCGAAACTTATGAAAGCCAACATCCCTATACCTAACGCCTTCGCCTATGGCTCACCGATCGCTGGAAGCAGAGTGGCAGTGACAAACGGACTTTTGGAAGCCCTTGAGACTGAAGAGGTTGAAGCAGTGATTGGCCACGAGCTGGGACATCTAAAGCACAGAGATGTCCAAGTGATGATGTTTGTTTCCATCCTACCAGCAATATTCTACTACATTGGTTACTCTATGCTCCTTTCCTCTATGTTTGGGCGTAGAGACGAAAGAGGAGGCGGCGGAGCAGCAGTCATCGGCATCGCCAGCATTCTCGTTTACTGGATTCTCACCATGTTCACTCTCTACCTAAGCCGATTACGCGAATACTTTGCCGATCGCCACAGCGCCTCCATCGTTGAAGAAGGCCCACGCAAGCTCTCTGAAGGCTTAGCGAAAATAGTGCACTCAACCAGTAGAGTGAAGAAAATCCGCCGAGACGCAAACACCTTCAGTTCCTTCAAAGCCCTTTTCATTTCGGATCCGGATCACGCAGAACTGGATTCCGCGTCCATAGGGCAGATGGGAGCACGTGCAGCCGACCAGAAGCTTGTCGAGGAAGTTCTTAGAAGAAAAGTAACTACCTTTGATAGGGTGATGGAGCTGTTTTCCACTCACCCCAACATAGTGAAACGCTTGAAGGCACTACAAGAACTCGCATAAACGCAGATTATTCATCAACTCTGGGTCCCGAATTAATTCCATCAGCGCATTCTCCATTTAAGGAGTTGTTAAGAAGTCTTCGTAAATTAAATAAGCGGTTTGTTCTAACTGATGTGTGGTGGACGCGGTATGGGATTGACCATCCTGAAGAAAAAGTCTGGTTACGCTTTAGGTCTTTTACTCATCATCATAGGAATAATAACACTGCTTATCGTGCTTTGGAAACTATATAACGTAGGAGCATTTGCCTCTCTTGCAGCTTTTAGTGAGAAGCTTTTAGAGAAAGAATTCACGGTCTTGGGAATTGGATTAAAACTTATTCACTATACCCTTCTGGGCGTTGTATTGCTTGTTGTGGGTGGCGTAATCCTCATAGCCAGAAGAGAAAGAGTTCGTGTTGCTGAAGAGGTAAGCGTGCTACTTGAATGCCCCCAATGCAAAAACCACTGGCAGGAACCTCTATCTAGAACGCACTTAGAATCCATGGGTTACCCTAAGGTTCGAACTCTCTCCCGACGAAAATGTCCCAAGTGCGCCAAATTCATCCGCCCAAAAATAGTGACAACAGAAGGCGGCAAGGTTTAAATTACCTATCCCTCCAACTTTTATTCCGTTTTTCCGAGGAGAAAAACTTGGCTTCAGAGTTGGAATTCGAGATTCCATCATGGGACCAGATTTACGGGCTACTCCTAAACCTTGCCAACAAAGTTAGGAAGGCCGGTTTCAAACCTGACGTAATCGTAGGTGTATCTCGTGGTGGATGGCCCCCAGCCCGAGTTATGTCTGACTTGCTAGAAAACCCGAATCTTGCGAACGTTACGGCAGAGTTTTACGTAGGAGTTGCGGAAACCAAGGGTAAGCCTGTTATAACGCAGCCGGTCTCCGTTCCGGTGAGAGATAAGAAGATTCTTGTTGTGGACGATGTTGCGGACACTGGTGAAAGCCTTCGCCTCGTAGGGACACATTTAGAAGAGCAGGGCGCGAGTGAAGTTAAGATTGCAACCATCTACTATAAACCTTGGAGCGTTGTGATTCCAGACTATTACGAAAAAGAAACGAGGTCGTGGATCGTTTTTCCTTGGGAGAGGAAAGAAACAGTTAGAAAGGTTGTTGAAAAATACAAGCGCGAAGGAAAACCTGTCGACGAGGCTAAAGAAAAACTGGTGAAATCTGGACTAAACCGCCAGCTTGTAGAGCGGTTCATCCAAGAAATCTTTGAGGGAAAGGCTTGACCAAGAGGCTGGAGGATTTTAATAAATACGTCGCCATAGCCGGCTTCAGAAACGTCAAAATCAAGGATGTCAACTCTTTCCTTGAACGCGTCCGAATGGAAGCCCGTGAAGCTCACGTTCAGTTTTTTGACGCCAAGCTTATAGCAAGCCAGCAACACTTGTATTTTGCCGCCCTAAATGCACTGAAGGCTTTCGAAAAAAAGCTGAATATATCGAATAGCCTAGCCATCGAGGTTCTTCTTTACGCTTCTGCTCAACGGCAGATCAGAAAGGCTGTGGATATGCTTGGAATCAAACCAGATTCCTCGCAAGTCGCAGTACTCGTCATAGCTGAAACAAAGCGGGGAGCAGACGTAGCCTTAGAAGTGGTTTCTAAGCTGATTTCCGGTGAGCGCGATGATCATGTCCTCGAGTTAACTGACGAAAAGTTTGAGGGCGTCAAGAAGTTGTTCGGCGTTTCTGACCTTGAGGTCGAGGCTAAGTTGAGGAAAGAGGGCCTTAAAATGGAAGCATTAGTTGATCTTGTGATTGAACATGTGGCTTTGTTGGTAACCCAGAGTTGAGATTATTTTTGTGAAAGAACATCTGGAACTTCTTTGAAATTTACGGGTCCCTCGCGTAAAATTCTTGGCTTTTTCTTGGTCAGGTCAACTACGGTTGATGGCACTCTGAGGGTTGTAGGCCCGCCATCAAGGACCACATCTACTTCTTCTTCCAGCTGTCTAGCTGCCTCATGAGCAGTTTGTGGCGGTTTCTCTCCTGTTTTGTTGGCGCTCGTTCCCACGAGGAGACCCTTTGATAAATTGATAAGCTGGAGTGCCACAGCATGGTTTGGCACTCTCACGCCCACAGAATTTAGGTTGCACGTAACAACCTCTGGAAGGTTGGGCTTCTTAGGAACTATGAGTGTGAGAGGCCCGGGCCAAAACCACCTAGCGATCTTTTCAGCCTTCGGCGACAGAGAAGCTATTTTTTCAATGTGATCAATACTTGACGCCAGTATGGGCGGAGGCTTCTCTCTTTCACCCTTCACCCTAAAAACCCGTTTAACCGCTGTAACATTGAACGGGTCGCAGCCCAGCCCATAAACCGTGTCGGTTGGATAAATAACGAGACCTCCCTTCTCATAATCTGCGAAGCAATTAAAATGTTATCTCTTGACGCCCTAAGAATCCGCATGTTTTCGTCAAATCTGGATTTAGAAAGTAACTATTAAGTTTCTACTAACGCTAGGCTCCTTCTACCGCCATCGACTCGAAAGCCATACGTAAATAATAGTTTAAGTTTATTACTTTCCATCTCACCTTTACATCAATAGATGAAAGAAACATGGTTCGAGTTGCTGTCCTCGATGAAGATCGATGCAAACCCAAACGTTGCGGTAGGGTCTGTTATCACTTTTGCCCCCCTGTGAGAAACAAAATAGAAGCCATTCTATTTGAAAATGACAAGCCGATGATTGTAGAACCCCTTTGCGTAGGATGCGGCATCTGCATCAAAAAATGTCCGTTCAATGCTCTCTCCATTGTTAATTTACCAGACGAGCTGGAAGAGGAATGTAGCCATCGGTTTGGTCCAAACACCTTCAAGCTTTTCCGCCTCCCCATACCCTCCTCAGGCGTGGTACTTGGCCTCTTGGGCCAAAACGGAATTGGAAAAACCACTGCCCTAAAGATTATTTCTGGAGAAACCAAACTGAACCTTGGAAACTATGAGGAGCTGCCTGACTGGCCGCAGCTCATTCAACATTTTCGAGGTTCAACCCTTCAAGAGTACTTTCAGAAATTGAGCGACGGCGAGCTAAAGGTTGTACACAAACCGCAGTACGTGGACAAGATTCCTCGCGTAGTTTCGGGTAAAGTTGGGGACCTCCTTGAAAAAGTTGATGAGCGGGACAAGCTGGGGTCCCTTACAGAGGAGCTTCAGCTCAAGACCGTTTGGGATCGCACCTTAGAGGTTTTGAGCGGAGGAGAACTTCAGACAGTTGCCATCGCTACGACGATTTGCCGAGAAGCAGACGTTTATCTTTTCGACGAGCCTTCCAGCTACTTGGATGTGAAGCAGCGTCTTCAAGCCGCCAGAGTCATTCGAAGCCTTAAAGAAGATGGAAAAACCGTGATTGTGGCGGAGCATGACCTCGCCATCCTCGACTACCTGTCCGACCAGATTTGTGTTTTTTACGGAACCCCAAGAGTTTATGGCATTGTTTCCCACGTTCATGGAGTGAGGGTCGGGATCAACATATACCTACAAGGTTTCATTCCTGACGAGAACGTTCGCTTCAGAAAAGATCCAATTATATTCCACGTAAAGCCTCCAGCCGCTGGCTTAGCAACTGGTGAAACACTGCTGAAGTGGGACGGGATGAAAAAGTCGTATGAAAAGTTTGCTTTGTCCGCGGTGCCTGGAGAAGCAAGGCGAGGAGAAGTTGTTGGAATACTGGGTCCCAACGGGATTGGAAAAACCACCTTCGTGAGGCTTCTTGCTGGAATCGAGAAAGCAGACTCGGGAGAAGCATCTACGCGATACGGATTAACCGTAAGTTATAAGCCCCAATACATTTCGGCGGAGTATGAAGGAACCGTTGAAGAACTCTTAAAACACATAGCCAAGGATAATTTTGAGTCCAGTTGGTATCAAAGCCAAATTCTTCAGCCCCTCAAAGTGCAGCCAATCCTCGATCGCGACGTAACCGAACTCAGCGGAGGCGAACTGCAAAAAGTCGCCATTGCGGCCTGCCTTTCCCGAGAAGCTCAGCTTTATCTCCTCGACGAACCCAGCGCCTACCTAGATGTCGAGGAGAGGCTGTCCATGGCTCGAACCATAAGGCGGGTTGTTGAAAGCCAAAATGTAACAGCCTTCGTGGTTGAGCACGATGTAGTAACGCAGGACTTCATCGCTGATCGCCTCATGATCTTCACGGGGGAGCCTGGAATCTACGGGGTTGCCAACCCGCCTACAAGCCTTCGAAAGGGTATGAACACTTTTTTGAAGGAAATGAGGATTACGTTCCGAAGGGATCTGGTGACGAAAAGGCCCAGAGTGAACAAGGAAGGTTCAAAGCTTGACAGACATCAAAAAAAGATTGGAGAATACTATTATGTACCTCTGAAGGAAAAATAGCTTTTAGCCTCTTTTAAAAGGAAGAGTAATCAGACTTTATTTGTAAATGCTGATTAACGTGCTATCTATTAAGGAGGCGTCAATTTTATTAAAGACGAGGTTTATTTTCAAGAATTCTGTCTAAAAAGGGAGAAGTCATGGTTAAAGCGGTTCCACAGCTAGAATATTTATTCAATCCAAGCTCCATAGCGTTAGTTGGGGCTTCAAGACAGCCAATAAAATGGGGGTCTATCGTCCTTGGCAACATCATCAAAGGAGGTTATAAAGGGAAAGTATATCCTATTAACCCAAAAGCAGAGAAAATTCAAGATCTTAAATGTTATCCTAATGTAAAAAAGATTCCGGCAGAGGTTGATCTCTCAATAATTGCAGCACCAGCAGTAGACGTACGTATATCAGAGATCATTGAGGACTGTGCTGAAAAGAATGTTAAGGCGGCTATAGTTATATCATCAGGTTTTGGTGAAACAGGTGAAAAAGGTAAAAGGGCTGAAGAAGAATTAGTTTCATCGGCAAGGAAGGCTAATATTAGATTTGTAGGTCCAAATTCTATGGGAATTTTTTCTGCATCAGCAAATTTGCACGCCTTAATGCCTACAGTGAGACCGCTAAAAGGAGATGTTTCCTTTGTTTCGCAATCAGGAAACTTGGGGGTACAGACGCTGGATAGAGGTGTACAACTGGGAGTGGGATTTAACCTGTTTGTTAGCAGTGGAAACGAGGCAGATTTACATTGCGAGGATTATATCAACTACTTTAGACAAGATCCAGAGACAAAAATTATTTTATCATATATAGAAGGGCTTAAAGACGGAGTAGGGTTCATGGATGTTGCAAGGGAAACAACAAAGAAGAAACCAATAATTGCGTTTAAAGCAGGAGAAACCGAGGCTGGAGCAAGCGCAGCTCTATCTCATACAGGATCATTAACTGGCTCCAGTAGAATTTACGATTCTGTTTTTAAGCAGGTGGGCGTCATCAAAGCTGAAAACACAGAGGATATGCTTGATTTCGCTTTGGCTTTTAAACAGCCCCTTCCAAAAGGAAGAAAGGTTGCAATCTTAACTCGGGGAGGGGGTTGGGGTGTTGTTACAGCAGATGCTTGTGACAAAGCTGGAATAGAGCTTCCTAAAATTCCAAAAGAAATATTTGAAGAGTTAGATAAAGTGTTGCCATTATATTGGAGCAAAAACAATCCCATAGATTCAGTTGCATTGATAAATCCATACGCACATATCGATATTCTTAAGATAATTAAGAAATGGAAAGATGTCGACGGCTTAATAATCCTAGGAGGACTTGACGAATTTTATTCTAGCTTTCTGACGAAAATTGGAGTTGATGATTCAATTGTGAAACTTCAGGAAGAACTTCTTGAAGAGTATATTAAAGAAATGATAGAGATAGCAGAAGATTGGGGCAAGCCTGTTTTCGCAGTGGTAGTTACACTTCTAGACAAATCCAGAGGCGTTCAGCTGTTAAATGAGCATAACATTCCAGTCTACTACTCCCCAGAAAGAGCGGTTAAAGCATTCTCTAAACTGATTGAATGGAAGGAATACTTAAAAAAGTTTCAAAACAGTAGCGACAAAATCTTTTAATTCTTAAAACATACGCTATAAGCGGAGGTTCACGTTGACCAAAGTTCACACACCCCTCATTCTAGTGAACTTCAAAACCTATTCTGAAGCTACAGGGAAGAAAGCTGTAAAACTCGCCCAAACCGCAGAAAAAGTTAGCTTAGAAACTGAAGTTTGCATAGGCGTAGCTCCTCAGTTCGTAGACATCGCGCCCATCTGTCACGCGGTGTCTGTTCCCGTGTTTGCACAGCACATTGACCCCATAGCACCTGTCAGCTTCACAGGGCATATCCTACCCGAGTCAATAAGGGAAGCTGGAGCCGTTGGCACCCTCATCAACCACTCGGAAAGACAGTTAACTCTCGCCGACATCGACGCGACCATCAAAAGAGCCCGCGAAACAGACCTACTTTCAGTGGTTTGCGCCAACAACACCTCTATAAGTGCAGCAGCAGCCGTCCTTAAGCCAAACATGATAGCCGTGGAGCCCCCTGAACTGATTGGGACAAGGATTCCTGTTTCCAAGGCTAAGCCAGAAGTTGTTTCAGGCACGGTTGAAATTGTTAAGCGCATAAACCCCGACGTAGTGATTCTCTGTGGGGCGGGAATAACAACAAGGGAGGACGTGGCTGCCGCTTTAAGGCTTGGTACAGAGGGTGTTTTGGTTGCGAGTGGCATTGTGAAAGCGAAAGACCCATATAAGGTGCTGTTAGAGTTTGCAGAATCTATAACAAAAGCGTAAAAGGGTTTGCAATTGAAGGTTGAAATCAGATGTGCCTCCTGTATCCTTCACCGTGGCTATATGGAAATAAAAGAAGCAACAAACGATCCCTCTCTCCAATTCAGGGCTATGTCCGCCCTCCTAGACTTCCTAAACAAAGAGTTCAAGCCAACCGCTAATCCTGCATACTTAGGCACGCAAAGGGACAGACTTGTCAAAAAGATAACCGGCAGCAAGGATCCCTACGCGGAAAAGAAGCGGATAAGCAATAAGAACACCTTGGAAATGCTTCCGCTGGCGAAAAACCTAGTTTCTAACGAGCCATCCAAAGAGTCAAGATTTAGAAAGGCTTGTTTGTGCTCTATTGTTGGCAACGTTATGGAATTTGACATCCCGGACAATCCATTTGAACATACGGATTTACAGAAGCTGATTCAGCGAGCTGAAGAAGACCTAGCCATCGATGAAATCGACCAAATTTTCGATAAAGCCAAGAAGGCAAAAAACATTCTGTATCTAACAGACAACGCTGGGGAAATAGTTTTTGACACGCTGCTTGTTCAAGAATTGAAAAAACTGGGGTTTCACGTCACGGTGGCGGTTAAGGGTAGTCCAGTACTTAACGACGCCACTATGGAAGATGCCAAATACGTTGGGATGCATGAAGTGGCAGACGGCATAATCACCACGGGCACGGATGCTGTCGGTTTGATTCCCAGCGAATGTTCCGACGAGTTTTTAAGCGTTTATAAATCAGCCGATTTTGTGGTGGCTAAGGGCATGGGGTACGCTGAAACCCTTACAGAAATCAATTTAGCGGTTCCACACGCTTTACTGTTGCGAACAAAGTGTAGTACAGTCGCCAACTTCTTCAAAGTAAGCCTAGGAAGAAACGTTGCAAAGTTAATGTTTTAAACGTTGGATTGAAATGAGGACAGATTTACCAAAAATACGCCTTGGATCAGATGTTCTTTCAGGTTTCGATAAAGCAATTCAGATGGAATGGCTTGTAACCAACGGCTTAGGCGGATACGCTTCCTCGACAGTGCTAGGCATTAACACCAGAAAGTATCATGGTCTCTTGGTTGCTGCCTTTAACCCGCCAGTAGACCGTAGAGTCCTCCTCACCAAGCTCGACGAAGAAATACAGGTCGGTAACGAAACATACCAGATTGGCTCAAACGAGTTTAAGGATTGCGTCAGCCCTGAAGGCTACCGGTTTCTAGTTGATTTCTCACTTGCTCCATTCCCAACTTACAGATATGCTGTACATGGTGTTCAGCTTGAGAAAACGATATTTATGCCGAACGGAAAAAACGCGACCGTAGTGATTTACGAGGTCTTTAACCCCCATGAGAGCAAGGTGTCCATACGCGTCTCGCCGCTAGTCAATTCTAGACACTTTCATGATGTAACGGCTAAAGACAAGTTGGCTTGGAACTTTCTTCAAAAGCCGTTCGAGCAAGGGGTGACAATCCAGCCGTCCATCCCAATGTCAACCTTAATAATCTCTTCAAACAGTGGAAATTTTTTCGCAGATGCCAACTGGATTGAGGAAACATACTTCAGAGTAGACGACTCCCGAGGAGAAAGCTGCCTCGACGACTACTTTCAGCCTGGATGGTTCGAGTTCCACGTCGCCCCTAAAGAGAGAAGGAAAATTTACATCCTTGCAACAGCGGGCAAAAGCGAGAATGAAGCCCGAAGCCTTTTTTATTCGATTCAGAGAAAGCAGGCTGGAATCAACGCCCTGTACAATCAGGAATTAGAGCGCCAAAGGAGTTTGTTGACAAGATTTAAAGAACGTTACGTTAACCTTGAAATTGGGGAATGGTTAAAGTGGCTCGTCTTGGCAACTGATTCCTTTCTTGTGAACCGAAAATCAACCAGGAAGAAAACTGTAATCGCTGGTTACCACTGGTTTGAAGACTGGGGAAGAGACTCGCTGATCTCCCTTCCAGGATTAACGCTCATCACAGGAAGATTCGAAGATACAAGAGAAATTCTGTTGACGTTTAAGCAATACTGCCACAAGGGCGTGATTCCCAATCGATTTCCAGACAAAACAGGGGACACACCAATTTACAACACCGTAGACGCCGCCCTCTGGTTCTTTAACGCAGTTCTCCAGTACCTCAAGTACACGGGAGACTTTGCCTTTGTCCAAAAAGAAATATGGAACACACTGCAGTCAATCATTGAAAATCACGTTCAGGGCACCCTATATGGCATACGTACGGAAGACGATGGTTTAATCACCCACGGTCCACAACTGACATGGATGGACGCAACCGCGAACGAACGATTCGTTACACCTAGAGAAGGAAAGGCTGTGGAAATTCAAGCGTTGTGGTACAACGCCTTAAAGACAACAGAACTTCTCGCCGCACGCTTCAACCAAAGAGAAGAAGCGAGAAAATATTATAGGATGGCTAAAAAAGCTAGAAAAAGCTTTATAGAAAAATTTTGGAATCCAAACGAGAATTTTCTCTCTGACGCAGTGCGCGGAGAGCATGCTGACCAGTCGTTAAGACCGAATCAGGTGATCGCTGTTGCGTTGGACTTTTCTATGCTTGACAAAGCCATTGGAGAAAAAGTTGTTGAAATTGTTCGGAGAAAACTATGGGGCACATACGGGCTGAAGACCTTGGCTGACGATGACCCGCGCTACATTGGAGAATACTCTGGAGACTGGAATCATCGTGGCAACGCATATCACAATGGAACTGTTTGGGCTTGGCTTCTAGGACCCTTCACAACAGCCTTCTTAAAGGTCAAGAATTATGAGGAAAGTTGGCGAAGATTCGCCTTCGAAAACTTTTTGTATCCGCTCTTCCGAGAAGAGATTTTCAGAGCTGGTCTCGGAACAATAAGCGAAATATTCGACGGCAACCCGCCTCACTTGTCCAGGGGGTGCATCGCGCAGGCTTGGAGCGTGGCAGAACCATTGAGGGCTTTCATTGAAGACGTTGCTTTAAAGAGACCTCCATACGAGAAAGAAGTTTTAGAAGAGACAGAGAGAAAACACTAAACTTACGCAAAAAATCTAAATGTCGGTTGTTAAGTGCTTTTTTAGTTCTCTAAATCGGTTACTTTTGGCTAAGTCTTCCACTAATTTCTGGAAATTCCCAATTTGGATGTTTATTTGTTCGTGTAGTTTTACGGGGTCGTTGGGGAGGTTATATTTTTTAACGTCTATGCTGGCTTCTCGTGCGGCTTCGAGTATCCAGTCTTCAAGTCTTGGGCGTAGCATGATCAGGATGTTGTTTTTTCTTGTTTGGCGCAGTATTTTGAGGTTGTAACGCGTTAAGTCTTGTTTTTCTTTGAATTTTTGTAGATGTGGAGGTTGGATGCTCCACGGGTCTTCGTCTATGATTCCTTTAGAGTTGCCGTAACGTTCCGCGAGTTTTTTGAGTAGTTCGGACTTGTTTCCTGCATGTTCGATGTTTTTTCTTGAGGTACGTGTTAGGGATTTTACCAAGGTGGCGTCGGGTTTGCATTCCACTAAATACATTTGTTATGGTTGCTCCGTTAACCCAGAAATCTTTCAATGTCGAAAAAGAGGTCTATTCCCTTTTCTAAAACTTCTTTCATTTCGTCTTCGGTTAGAGCCTTTACTTTGGTTTGGTAGTTTTCTAAGTGTGTATTGAAAATGGCTATCTCGTTTTTTGGAGTTTTCTCGAGAACTGAGAGGAGAAAGTAAGGATTATGGGTTGAAATGAAGTATTGGTTTTCGTTTTTGTCTAGGGCTATTACTTCTGCGAGGTATTTTGTGTAGTGGGGGAAAGCGTGGGCTTCAGGTTCTTCAAACGCAAGTATTGAATTTTTGTTTGAGTGAATGGCGGTTAAGAAGAAGAAGAGTCTCTGAAGAGTTTCAGAAGCCAACGAGTAGGGAAAGGCAATTATAATATCTTCAAGCTGTTTTTGCACTCTTATTCTGCCTTCTTGTGGCTCAAAAACCAATGCGAGACCAAAGCGGTCAAAGATTTGCTTAGTGAGAGCTCGCAAATCTTTGCGGGTTAAAATAACCGCCAAGAGGTTGTCTCCGTTTGGTGGACGAAGAAAATCCGACTGTTGATTTGGAAAATTTTCCATCACGGCGAACCTATAGAATTTAAATTGGACTAAATCCGGGTGTAACAACGATACCCCTCCTGAGCCCTCGTAATTATAATTAAAAAGCTGGACACTTGGTTCTTTTCCTTTAAAGTAGTTTCCATAAAAGAGCCCGTCTTTAAATGTTGTTTCTAGAGCGTTTCCGTCAAAGCTTATATTTACTTTGTTTTCGAGAGCACGGTCGTAGAAAAGGTCTCTCATGTTTTCGAATCTAACAAAGCGTCGAATGCCCCGGAGGGGGCCATAGTGGGGCACATGGGATAGCAGTCCTATGGCTTCGAGGATGTTTGATTTTCCTGTGTTTGGCTCTCCTATGAAGAGGTTTATCCTTTTACAGTCTAATTTGAGATACTTTATTGATTTGAAGTTCTCAATTTCGAGGCTTTTTATCATGGCTTTTAAACCACATTCTAGATGATTTTGTTCTCGTGTTTTATTTCTTTGTCTTGTACTTAACTTCTTTCCATTTAGCTCTTGTTGAAGACATTGCGGTAAAGAGCCCTCCATGCGAGCAAGAAGTTTTTGGGCTCTTAGTGAGCAGTAGATAAGAAATTATAAAAGGAGAAGACACAACAACTTGCTTTGCAAATTCAATTCAGCCTTGCATTGTAGTGGTCGGTCATGACAGACATTTGCCTCATATTTGAGGTCCATCAGCCGTTAAGGTTAAACCGCAATTTCCACTCAGACCTGATGGCTCGCGGGTCAGTGACGAAGAAAGATCTTTTTGACCTCTACTTTGATCATAAATTGAACCGTTACGTCTTTGATAGGGCCGCCAGAAAATGTTACTTTCCCTCAAATAACACTATTTTGGAGCAGATTGACAGGTGTAAGAGGGAGCGAAAAAAGTTCAAGGTGGCCTACGGCATATCCGGAGTTTTTGTTGAGCAGTGTGAGCGGTGGAATCCAGACCTCCTCGAATCCTTCAAACAACTATTTGAGTCGGGCTGCGTGGAGCTTCTAGACCAACCATACTATCATTCGCTTGCCAGCCTCTACGGGGCAGACCGATCAGAGTTCGTTGAACAGATCAAAATGTACCGTCAACTTGTGAAAGACCTTTTCAATTGCGAGCCTAAGGTTGTTGAAAACACGGAGTGTTTGTACAACAACGTCATAGCAAAGACTGTTGAGGGCTTAGGCTACGAGGCCACTGTTACGGAGGGAGTTGAGCGAATTCTTGGGTGGAGAAGCCCCAACTATGTGTATAGGGCTAAGGACTCTAACCTTCGTGTTTTGCTTCGCAACTACCGCCTGTCCGACGACATAGGTTTCCGCTTTTCTGCAACTTGGTGGGAGGAGTGGCCGTTAAACGCGGACAAGTACGCAAGCTGGTTGGCGGCAACCCCAGGGCAGGTAATTGTCCTCTTTGTTGATTACGAAACCTTTGGCGAACACCACTGGCCAGAAAGCGGAATCCACGAATTCCTAAGATGGTTACCCGGCGAAGTGAACAAATGGGATCATCTAAATTGGTGCACGCCTTCCGAGGTTATTCATCACCATGCTCCGGTTGGAGAAATTGATGTTTATGAATACAACACCGTTTCTTGGGCGGATCTTGAGAGGGACCCCACTGCATGGATTGTTAACCCCATGCAAATGATCTGCTACGAGTCCCTGAAAGAGCTGGAGAAGTCGGTGAAAGGAATAGGCGATGAGGAACTGATAAGACTGTGGCGATACCTCCAAATGAGTGATCACCTCTATTACATGAGTATAAAAGGGGGCGGCCCAGGCGACGTACACTGCTACTTCAACCCAATGAGTAGCCCCGTCGAAGCCTTTGCAGTTTATTCAAGAATCATTGCCGACCTTGAGAGCAGAATACTTGCAGAGCTGGAAAGACCTGAACTCGCAGCCAAAAGAATACTGCGGCGAATTCCGGCGGGAAAGAGCTTCACCTTCTCTTACGAGTTTGCGCGACCCACAGGGTTGACAGTTCATAGTTTAGATGAATTTTATTCAACCCTCAAGACAGTTGACTCAAGCTCCATTAGGTTTCACATGGAACGCGGAGACTTCGAGCGTTGGATTCGCCATGTTGTTGGTGACGATAAACTCGCTGACAAACTAATAACCATATCAAAACAAAAATTGAAAGGCGAACCCCTGCGCAGAAAGATTCTTACCACGATAGAAAGCAGAATAAAGGAACTAGAGGGAATGACTTTTAAGACTTCGACTAGAACCAAAAAGCGTGGGGGACAGAAATAATTTGAATAAGGATTTAATTGTTGCACCAACCATTGGAGGTTCCTACGTTTACGCAGCCAACACAGTCGCTGCCTTCCTAAAGAAGAAAGTCTATCCGTATCTTCCTGCTCCTCCTCCATACTTCGTGAAATTCAAAAAGTACACGCCTAAGGAAGCCTTAAGCCTCAACTTAAATGAGCAAAGCCGAAAGATTACTGCGTTGTACGAGGATTTTGCGAAGGGACAAAGGTTTGACGCCATCATTTTCGGTGCTCCCAACGGCGGAATCGTAAACCTAGCTGTTGCCATTGGAGTGCCTTACCTCTGTTCCCAGTTTCGGGTCCCGGTTTTGATAGGGTCTGGAGGCAAGGATGACTTGGAACCATACGTAAAGGTTGTAAAGCTTTTGGGAAAACGTTGGACTGTTAGGCATCCGTGGAGTTCGGTTTGCTGTCTGGTTGACCCAATCCATGACCGAATGGACATGGGAGTATACGCCCACGTTCGATCAAAATTCATCGACATCCCACCAGCTTATAAAGAATTTATTGAGAGGCATCTTAACCCCAGAGGCACGCTAATCTTTGTAAACGTAACCTATCCATGGGCGAAATACCGTTTGGGAGAGCGCACCTACCTGCAAGTCGGTGGCTTGGGGGATATACCGCCAGAAGAATACCTTAAAGGCTCGGAAAGGCTGGAAGAATTTCTTGAATTAGTAATGTCTAATCATCAGGGCGGCTGGAATCTTCCAGACTACGAGCTTGCGACAAGGCCTGAATCCGAATGGGGTGCAGAACCAGAGCTTAAGGAAGCCGTGCTAAAATACTGCAAACAGAGAGGTTACGATCTACTGTACCTAGAACATAGTCACCCAGCCGGATTTAACATCCTCGCGTCTCACGCAATGCACATGAAACACACAGCGGACGGTGGAAGCTGCGGAGGATACTTCATCAACATTTTCTGGGCTCTCTGCCCAACTCTAGCCTTGCGGGCTAGGCTCCTAAGCAGTTGGTTCACCTTCACTGACAGAGCTTCTCTAAAAATCGCGGAACAACAACTTCGCCGCTTATTAAAAGACTTTCCCGAAGTTCCCAAGAAAGCGATTCTCGGCTACAACTGGAGCCATCCAGGAGCGCAGATTCTGGACATCGTTCCCCCAAGCGGTTGGCTGGAAATGCTTTCAAAGTGTATTCCTCCAGAAGAAATTCTAACTCCCGGGATTGCTGATCTGGGAAGGACAGACCATGACATTTTCAAATATGAGGATATGCTTTATGAAGAGAGTGAAAAACACGCTGGGAAGGAAAGCGCATACAACGTTACGGTGGAAGACTTGAAATCTCTTCCAGCATTACGATCAGCGAGATAGACGCGTTCTTGGCATCACACACAATACACACGCGCGACATGCATCTAACAAAAGTAGATGAAGGTTCAGAGTTAGTGAAGAGCAACATACACCTTGATTTTGAAAGGTTTTTCTGTATTCTGGATTCATAATAGTTATTTAAAAGTAACACTAGCACCAAATATAATACATGAATAGTTCACCCTGTCGATATGATTGAAGGAAAACGGTGCGTCTAAATGAATGTTTGCATGCTGACCTGGGAGTTTCCGCCTAGAGTCGTGGGAGGTATCGCCCGCCACTGTAGTGGCTTGGCTAGAGCCCTCGCTCAAGATGGACATGAAGTACATGTTGTCACCTTAGATTTTCCCGGCTCGCCAGCCTATGAGGAGATGGACGGGGTTAAGGTTTATCGCACCGTTACAGAGCTTGGACATCCAAACTTTCTAACGTGGGTTCTTTTGTTTAACCACTTTCTGGAGAAGAGGATGGCGGATTTAAGCCGGCAAGTTGATTTTGACGTTCTTCACGTTCACGACTGGTTGACCGCCTTCGCCGGCATCTCCTTCAAGCATAATCTTAAGAAGCCTATGGTCCTCACGGTTCACAGCACCGAGATTGGTAGGGCGCAGGGTCTCCACAATGCCGACTCCTTCTCCATTGACGGAATAGAATGGTGGTCAGCGTACGAGGCGAGGAAGGTCATAGTAACTAGCCATTCTATGAAGAGGGAAATTTGCGATCACTTTCATCTGCCGTGGGACAAGGTTGAGATAGTTCCAAACGCTATTGACGCAAAAAAGTATAATGCGTCTATTGACAGAGGAGCTGTTAGGGCGCGCTTCGGAGTTGGTTGGGGCGAGAAAATGGTTCTTTGCGTGGGTCGATTGGTTCCTCAAAAGGGGATAGGGTTCTTCATTAGGGCAATTCCCATTATAGCCCAGCGTTATCCTGAAGCAAAATTCATCATCGTGGGCGAAGGTTGGTGGAGAGATTACTTAGAGGGCGTCGCCCAATCCACAGGACACAGATGGAAGATTACGTTTACTGGTTTCGTTTCAGAAGCAGATTTGGTGGCACTTATGACCAGCACAGACGTTTTGGTTATTCCGTCCATTTATGAGCCCTTCGGCATAGTTGCCTTAGAAGGAATGGCTACGGGTGCTCCGGTGGTGGCAAGCCAGGTCGGTGGCCTAGCAGAAGTGATAGAACATGATCGTACAGGAATTTTTGTGTATCCAAGGAGTCCTGAGTCAATTGCTTGGGGGGTTGACCGAGTCTTGTCTAACCCAGAACACGCTAGATGGTTAACTCAGAATGCTAGAGAAATACTCCACAAGACTTATAGTTGGGAAGCTATCGCTAGGAGAACTGTCGAAGTTTATAAAGAAGTGGTGGGATAGAATGCGCAGAAATCCTTCATCCGACATTTCATCTGGTCCCGAACTATCTGATGAACTACGCCTCTTGTGCATGCTACACAACATTGGTGCAATAGCGTCAGAAAGATCGTTGACCATCCAGCAAATTTCAGAATGGACCAAAATGGAAAACCCAGCACTGCAATCTAACCTTCAAAAACTGGTTGAGCTGGGCTACGTCCAGTTTATTCAAGCCGAGGGAACGGACAAGTATCATCTTACGCTTGACGGAATTAGAAAAGTGCTAAGCATTTACAGTTAATTTCTAGTAACCTTCGCTACAGCTTTTTCTCTTTCGCTTGAACTGCCTCTTTCAGTTCTGCGGCGGCGTCTTCTGGAGGAACAACGTTTATGAACATTCCCGTGCTCTTCTCGAAACCAGCCCATATCGCCAGCCTAGGATAAACTTCCAGATGCCAATGGTAGTAATCCTGAGCCTCCTTACTTGGCGCCATGTGAAAACCGAAATTGTAGGAAGGATCATTCAACAGTGAATTCAACCCACCGAAACAAGCTCTAAATGCTTTGGCTAAGCTGTTTATCTCCCCCTGAGAAACATCCAACAGCGTTGACTGATGTTTTTTGGGTAAAATCCAAAATTCTAAGGGATGCACGCTCGCCCAAGGCGCAAAAACAAAAAAGCTATCGTTTTCCCAAATAAAACGAGGACCATCCTTCTCTTTTCTCAAAATATCGCAAAACAAACACTTCCCGGTTTTCGTCCAAAACCTTCTGCATGCCCTCAACTCTTCATCCACAATCCTTGGAACAAAAGGAGTTGCGATAATTTGAGTGTGGGCGTGGGAGAGGGAGGCACCCGCGTCACGCCCATGATTTCTAAAAATTTCGACGTATTTTACGTAAGGCTTCGCTGAAAGATCGTTTAGTCGGTCAACATGTGCGTTGATAACGTGAACCAGTTGCGAAACTCGCGCCGCACCGGGATGTTCGTTGTGACGGGGCGATTCTATGAGAACTTCATGATGACCCACTGCATTTGCGAGGACAGGACTTTCTTTGACCTTTACTTTATCCTTATCCGGAGGAGTGAAAGCTGGATACAAGTTTGGCACGCATCTTATGAGCCAGTTTTTGTGGCGGAAACCGTTTTGGTCCCTCTCTTTCCTGATTCCTCCGTTAGAGCGAAGATAAACAAGGACCGCCGGAGGGGTCATGTGTTCATTGTCAGGGCAGAGGGGACAGACGCCAACCCCTCTTTCTTCAGCCTTTTTCACAAGGTCGGTGGGTCTTCGCTTCCTTTCCTTGGCAATGACGACCCATTGATTTAACAAATAATCCCTTCGGATTTCATTGCTTGACATGGCTTCTATTCTCTTCTAGTCACTACGTCAATTTGTGAGGCTTTTCAGACTTTTTAGACTTTTTAGATTCTAAGAGTTCCGTATAAAGTTGGGCAGTTCTCTCCGTGGCTTGATCCCAAGTGAACCGTTCAAGAACCCTTTTCCGACCGTTACGGCCAAGCTGCGCTTTTCTTTCAGGATCTTGTATGGCGTTGACAATTCCCCAAGCGATGTCAGCTGGGTCGTTTGGATTGATGTGGAAACCGCACTGATCTGGACCGCTCGCGACGACGACTTCCCTCATTCCGCTGACCCCTGTGGCCCCAACAACCACGGGTTTCTCCATACTCATCGCTTCCAGCGTAACAATCCCGAAAGGTTCATAGAGGCTTGGATAAACGGCCACATCGCACGCTGCGTAGTGGGCGATCCGCTCCTCTTCAGGGATGAATTCGAAGCGGAATTTCACAACTTCTTTAAGATTTAAGTTGCGAACCAGGCCTTCCAAGTAATCTCGCATTTCTCCGAGACCAACAATCAAAAGTTTGGCTTTGGGAACCTTTTCTAAGACATGGGGCATCGCTCTAATCAGTTTGTCTACCCCCTTAATCCATACGAGTCTCCCAATGAAAAGCACCATTAGGTCATCGTCTTTAAATCCGTATCTCTGTTTCACTTCCTTCGCTTTCTCTTCACTTACTCGTTCAAGGCTGTATTTCTGCGGATCCACCCCATTGTAACACGTTCGAATCTTAGATGCAGGAAAACCTGCCTGTATAAGTTCATCTTGCATCGCATAAGAGACTGTCACGACCAAATCTGCCATCTCTGCGCCCCGACGTTCTATGCTGCTTACGACTCCAGACCCATCGCCCAAGGTCCTTCCCCTTTCATTGGAGTGCACGTGGAAAACAAGGGGCAAACCTAGTTCCTTCTTAATGGAGATGCCCGCAATTACGGAGAGCCAGTCATGAGCGGCTACTAAATCATACTTGAATTCGTCTCTCCGGACAAGTTCATTGATCAATTTTGAGGCGCTTAAATAGTTGTATACGAGAATTTTGGAGAAAAACTGAATGCCTCTACCCCACTTCTTAACGTCTTCTGCGACTACGGCTGGCAAAGAGTCAGATACGTCAATGTGGACGGGTCGATGTATTTCGATGCCTCGAAAGAGCTCCCTCGTTGGTAGACTACCCTCATCGTCATTCATGGTGAAAACGGTTACGTCGTGACCCAGCAAAACGAACTTCCTCGTTATTTCAGCGGCGTAGGTTCCCAAGCCTCCGACAATCTTGGGAGGATATTCGTAAACCAGTAAGGCTATCTTCATTTTAGCTCGACTCCGAATGGCGTCGTATTTTTCCCACCATCTACCTAATGATTGATATAACTGGTATGAAAGCTACTTGTATTCAAAAGTTTCTCTCAAAATCTATACCTAAGCGGATGCTACCCGCCACTCCCACTTTTTCTGTTCCATAGGCGCGCAAGACATGAACGGCAAAATTTGTTCAGAAAGCTGAAGTAACCGTTGCGCAAGCAAAATATATTACTTAAACGTTATATGTTTCTCTCAAAATATAATAATCCGAAGAAACTAACTAAAAGAGTACCCTTTGGAGGGATATGTGTTACAATGAGCGGGGGTCAAGTTAGGAAGAAAATTCTGGAAGTGTTAGGGGCGGCTGGAAAACCAGTAAATCTCGGGGAGATAGCCCAAAAAATAGGGATAGGCACCTCCTCGACGATGGGATACTTGCTAGGGCTTATAAAAGCAAAATATGTTTCTGTACCCCAGAAGCATTACTACACCATAACAAATCTGGGCAAACAAGCCCTAAGCTTGCCAAAGTTCGATAGAAAACTAGCTCTAAACATCTTAAGCTCCGTGCCTTTCGAAAAAGCTTTTCATTTCCACATAGGAATCAACCAATACTTAGGCGTCTATGCAAACAGCCTCAACGACTTTTGTGACAAAATCCAAAAAATCGACTTGAAGTCCATCGCGTTTCACCTCCCACGCAAAGACTTTGAACTATGGCTCCGTGGCTTGGGAGACCTAGAATTGGCTGAAAAGATGGAGCTAATCCGTGGGATGGGATTGTCTGGGGAGGACCTTCGGAAAAAAGTTTACGAGACTGTTAAGTCTCGATGTGAAGAATTGGCGGAATTTGCCAAGTAACAAATCAGGCTTAGCAGAAGGAACGAATCTTCCAGAGTAGATGATCCTCAGACAGAAAGAAAGAGGGAAGGTTAGGGTTAGGATTCTGCTCCCACAAATTTGTCCTTCAACTTTTCCAAGACCTTGGGCAAAGTGGTGTATTCCATAGTCTCAGCGCTTAGACGAGCTGGCTCAAACTCCCCCATCCGACGAAGAGCCACAGCATATTCAACAGCCTCACGACGAGCTAAATCAAAGGCCGGATCATCAAATAAATCGCTTATCAAGGGATCGCCGTTGTCATCGCTGGCAATCTTACCATGGCCAACCTGAAAACCGAGGGCAACGATCCTTGGAGGTCCATCAAAGGCCGTGCATTTGCTGTCCTTTAATCCCACGGGCATCAAGGGACCCCAGTGACTGCCGCGCATCCAACCCTCAACAAAGTAGGTGTGCATAAAGGGCACTAGAATCTCTCCAAGGGCTGGTAAGCCATGTTGAGCCCTCACAATGGAGACAGGATCGTCCTTGCCAACGTATTTACCTGCAATCAACGACAGCCTAGTCGTGCTAGTTGCAGCGCATATGAGATCGTCCCTAGCTCTCCATACACGTGAAACCACGTAACGCCCAGGGGTCCCAATCAATGCAATTAAATCATACATTTCTTCAGGACACTTCAAAACAACCTTCTTGTTTTCCATCACGTCGAGAACTTCAAATTTGAAGCCGCCAGCCATGCCAGGGTCAATTACGAGCCCCGCAGTGTTGCTAGGGTCAGCAAATATTTTGAACATGGGATAATTGAAGGCACCCGGCTCCGTCTTGTCAGCCGCAAAGACAACGAAGGGGTCTGAGCCCCGCTCTTCAATTTCCATTTCAGCTACGCCGGGGCCCATTCCGCGAACGTTCCCGCTGAAGGCTGTTCTCAAAATGTCTTGACCCGCACCGTACAGTTTAAGGCTTTTAGCTTTTTCGACAGCCTCTAGGAAAGTGTCCCAAGCCAGCTTGTGAATATCAGGGTTGTTTTCTCCCTTTTTGTGGACCATGAGGAATTCAAGGTCGTCTCCGGCATTAAACACGTAATAGCTGTTGATAAGCCCGCTTTTTTGAGCCTTTTTTAAACATTTTTCTCCAATGTCTAGTAGTGGCTTGGGCACAGTGTGGTGTCCGGCCAAGGAACCGATGTCGCATTTAATTACTGACACTGTAGTTTTTTCTGGCATCTTATATGCCTCCTAAATCTCAAATCCCATGTAGTTTCTCTAATAGTATCTTAAAAGACTTCTGAATCGCGGGTAATTGTTTTGTGAAAAGGTGTGCCCCCGCGTCATAGCATACACAAAGTAAAGGAGGAGTTTAGGACACACTTCTAGAGGAAAAAACGTAAGACTTACATATTTCGCGGTTGAAAATTGAGTTTCTCAGCAGAGGAGACAGGGATGAAAATCATATTTTCAGAAAAATGTTTGGAATATAGTTGGCCTGGACACATAGAAGGACCAGAGAGAGTTGAAAAAGCCTTCGAATTTCTTAAACGAAAACACGAGTTTTTAAAGCCGAAGCCAGCCTCAGTGGAAGACCTACTAAAAGTTCACAGCAAAGAATACGTTGACCTCATCAGAAATGCGAGGGCTGGAAGCTATTTAGATGGAGATACACCGGTCCCTGAAAATATTTATGAATACGCATGTCTTTCGGCTGGCGGGGCAATACTGGCTGCCAGAGAAAAAGGTTTTTCGCTCATGAGACCTCCTGGCCATCATGCAGGTAGAGACGGCAAAGCCTTGGGCGCACTCACGTTAGGCTTCTGTTATTTCAACAACATTGCCATAGCCGTGAAAAGCTTGGATTTACCAACCTTGATTCTGGACATTGACGGCCACCATGGGAACGGAACTCAAGAAATTTTCTTGGGAGACCCTAAGGTTACATACATCTCTTTACATAGGTATCCGCATTATCCTGGAACAGGCCTCCGGTCTCAAGGCAATTGTTTGAACTTTCCGTTATCATATCCAACCGGTGATTCTTTATACCTGAAAACTTTGGACAAAGCGCTGAGCCAAGTGGGTATGGAAAGCATTGAGGTTGTTGGAATCTCAGCTGGATTCGATGCCCATCAAGGAGACTTGGCTTCGTTAGGTTTAAGTGTTGGGTGTTACCGAGAAATTGGTAGAAAGGTGGGAGCTCTAGGAAAATCAACCTTTGGCGTGTTGGAAGGTGGCTACATAGGCGAGAACATAAGCAGAGACGTGCACGAACTTACCCAAGGACTGGAAGAAAGATGAAATGGAGTGACAACATGAACCATGAGCTTACCGGAACTTGAAAGATTAAAAGAATATTCCTTCGAAATAGGCCCCATAAGACCACCTTCAGAAGGTGGAAGCCGCTCCCTCCTCATAAGGGCAACCCGCAACTGTCCATGGAACCTATGCAAGTTTTGTTACGGCACCCCATATAACCGAGAACGGTTTCAACTCAGAAGCGCAGAAGAAATAAAAAGGGACATAGACACAGCAAAGGCGATCAGCGAGTTAATAAAGGTTATAGCAAAAAAACTTGGAGGCATGGATTGGGCAGCCAGACTGATTGATCCCCATTTTCTCTGCAACAAGGACTTCATGGAACTGGACGAAAAAGAGTCCAAGAATTTTCAAAGCGTTGTTAACGTGTTTAACTGGCTTCATTCCGGCGCAAAAAGCGCGTTTTTACAAGACGCGAACAGTTTGGTCATGCGCACCAACGAACTGGTCGAAGTGATAAGATATCTGAAGCAGGCCTTCCCAAGCCTGGAAAGGATAACGTCTTACGCTAGGGCGAAGACCCTTGCCCAGAAAACCAAAACCCTAGAAGAACTGAAGGAGCTGCGCAAAGCTGGACTCTCAAGACTGCATGTTGGTTTAGAAACTGGCGACGACGAGTTACTGAAATACGTTAACAAAGGCGTTACCAGCGAAGAGCATGTTTTGGCAGGTAGAAAGGCTAAGGAAGCAGGCTTCGAGCTTTCAGAATACTGGATGCCAAGCTTAGGTGGAAAAACCATGTCAGAGCAGCATGCAAGAAACACTGCTAGAGTTTTAAATGAAATAAACCCAGATTTCGTGAGGTCGAGAAGGTTTGTTCCTCGTAAGGCAACATCACTATTCGAAGAATGGAGGAAAGGTGAGTTTCAACTGCTTTCACCTCATGAGGAGCTAAGAGAAATCCAAACGATGATAGAGAATCTAGAGATTACAGGCAAGGTGTGTTTTGACCATTTCATAAATCCAGCCTATAGAATGGGCTCTGACTACGTTTGGTTGTTTAAACAAGATTACGACGGATACAAGTTTCCAGAGGAAAAGCCTAAGGTCCTAGACCTTATAAAATACGGCTTGGGAATTGACGAGTCGCTTTTCACGCGGGCGGAAGATTTGGTTGAGCTGTCGCTTTGACAGCTCGCGGGAAAAGTTAAAGGTTTTGCATTCACGTTTTGACGCGTTACTTGATTTTTGTTTCTAGTTTTCTGTTGGTGAGTGTGGCGCGAGGTCACGTGAACGCCCTTCACAATGTACTTGATTCTCTTTCTGATGCCTCTTCATCAGGCATAGGCGCGTGCACATCTCTTATGATCCTCATAACATGCCATCCACGAAGCCTGTCTTTTTTGTAGATGTGAATCAAACCGCACTTTTCGCATTGTGCACGTGCGCGTCCAGTTTGAAGGTTAATATCGTATACCTTTAATGGGGAGCGACACTCTACACATCTTTCAATCTCTTTCGGTATTGTAAACCAATTTAACAAAGCAGAACGCGTCTTACCTTTTAGAACAGAATCAAGGGTATGCTGGTGCCCACAGTGAATACATTCTGCCAAGACTTGGTGTTTGGTCATTCTGGTTAAGCGAAACTCGTTTCTTCCACATCCATAACATTTGGTTTCTTTTGATTCGTACTTCTCTTCCTTCATGGTTTATCTAACTCTTCATTGAGTTTATCCATTTTTAAAGTTGCCCATGCGCACGCGTGCATATAGTAGAGGAAGAGATATGTCTAATGAATAAACAGTGAACAGCGACACTAAGCGTTTGGCACCATCACCTTTCAACTGGGTCTTAGCGCGCGCATCAAGTAAAATTTATAGACGGGTGGAAATGTAGTCCTTCCGAGGATGAAGGATACATGCCATACTTAAGGGGAATTTACGGTCCCCTGAACGAACGCGCCTTAACCACTTATCAAAAATCGGGAATAGATGCAGTCTTCACCTACCTTGAAGGCAATGTTAAAGATAAGGAAAAAGTGAAGTGTGCCAGAGAAAGGGGTTTGAAGGTTTATGCAAGTACATGGACTTTTGGGGCTCCTACAAAGAGAGCGATCTTTGGAGTTGAGAATATTTATGGCGTGAAAAGCTTGTGGAATGAAACTGGATGCCCAAACAATTGTGTTGTAAGGGAAAATAACCTTGCTTGGGTTAGGAATGTCCTAGAGAATCTGGAGATAAACGGATTAATACTAGACGGAGTGAGGTTCCCTTCTCTGGGAAGTGGACTGCAATCTTTCTCGTCATGTTTCTGTCAACATTGTAGGGAAAAGGCTGAGAATCTAGGGTATGATCTATCCTTTATAAAAGGGAGATTAAAAACACTTGGCTTTCAGGACTTATTGAGACTCACATCATCTTACAGTGATGCTTCATCTAATCTTTCGGCGGACAGGAGGTTGCAGGACTGGCTGGAGTTCCGCCGTCAGAGTATAAACGAGCATGTGGGAAACGTAAGGAATATGGCGAAAGTTATAGACCAAAGAATTGAAGTGGGGGCGGCCATATTCGCTCCTACACTCGCTCCCTTAGTGGGGCAGAATTACGGCGACTTAGGACAGATTCTAGACTTTCTTCAGCCTATGATGTATCACAAGGGGGACGGGATTGCATGCATAAATTATGAGTTGGCAAAGTTAGTGGAGGGCTTTTTTACTGATGGAAAGAAGCAAGCCGAGGCTCTAAAAAGCCTCTACAAGCTTTTCGGTTGGGATGGGCTTAACCTTCCTCTAAACCCCCAGATATTAGTGAAGGAAGGACTTTCCCCATCTCTTATGGAAGAAGAAGTAAGAAGAGCTGAAAGATTAGTAGGAGAAAATGTGAACAAGATAACCCCGCTATTCTTTATACATAATTTAGCTCTTACAGAAGTGAAGACTTTAATGGAAGCGGCGGAAAAGCAGAAAAAGAGAGGTATCGCCTACTTCGCTTACTTCAAAGGTTTCGGAGAAGATTGATGCGCGCGCATAAAAATTAACGAAACAAAGGTATACATGTAAAGGTTTTTAGCTGTTCTAATCAAACTAGGTGTGGGAAAACCGTCATGAACAAACTTGCAGTTATATCCGCCAAGATACCCGACGAAGTGTACAAGGAGCTTGCCCTCCGCATTCCCGAAGGAGAAAGAAGCAACTTCATTCGCGAAGCCATAATCGAGAAACTAGAGAAAACTCCCCGCCCAGACAAAATTCTTGAACTGGAACAGAAAATAAGCAAGCTAGAAGCCGACCTTTCCGAGATAAAGAAGTACCTAGCAGAGCTAGAGGTCCTCACCTATGAGAAGGGCAAAGTAAACCCCCACGCCTTTTGCATCGACGAAATCGACCACAAAATCGTGGACTACCTCCTCAATTACAGAGGAGCCACAACCACCGAGCTTGCAGAATTTATAAAAACAAACCGATGGTTTGTTCTCAACCGCCTTAGAAAGATTCAAAGGTTGTCTAAGAAGCAGCTTGGAAAATCCATCGTTGAGTATTACGCGGGAGAAAAGTCGGGTAAAAAAAAGGCTTGGTGGATAAGGGAAGAATTTGTTGAAGTTTAGGACCGCTGTAGATAGACCCCCTAGTTTTTTCTTTAAATACTATCAACATAGAAACTGGGTGAAGCGGTGCAGATGCTATTATCTTACTGCAAACGGAAATAGAGCAAAAGAGCACGTGTAATTTAAAATAAGAGAACGTAGAATATTACGTGAATTGTGGGATGGAGGTAAAATGCCAAAAGGTCTCGTAAAAGCATATTTTGTTGCCACAGTAAAGCGGGGAACCGAACACGAAGTTGCTCAAAGAATTCGAAAGATGAAAGAAATTACAGAAGTCTTGGTTACCTACGGACTGTGGGACATCATTGCACGCATTGAAGCAGAAAGCCTAGAGCACCTAGACAAAATCATTACAGACATACGCAAAATTCCAGAAATCAAACAAACCAACACACTAATAGGCGCCTAAAACCATTGAAACAACGCATTTTCATTAAAGCGCTGCGCAACAACTTAATCTACATCAAAGTGATTTTGATGATTGGGGGCCCGTAGCCCAGTCTGGATTAAGGCGTCGAACCGCTTTGAGAAAGCAGTGCGCAAGCCTCCGGAGCCGAAGATCCGGGGTTCAAATCCCCGCGGGCCCGCCAAAATTGGCTTCTGAGACGTGCTTACGCACGTCGGCATACCTTTTTCGTTGAATGGAGCTTGATTTGGGCTGTTCTGTTGGTTTAGAGCTTGTGGAATGCTTAGATGTTGCTGGTTTAGCTGGGCGGTATTAATACTGGTATTAATACTGACGTTGAAGTTTATGTTGATGAGTTGGGCTATGAGCTGGTTTATGGATAGGTTGTTTTGTTCAGCTAGGCTTTTCAGCTGGTCATGAAGATGTTTTGGAACAATTATATGCGTGTAGCCTTGTTTGGTCATTTTCTTTCTCCCATTGTATTTAGAGCTTTGTGGCTATTAAAAGTCAACGTAAATCCATGCGTGATTTTCCATCAAAACCGGCTTTGGAGTTCAAGGGTTTAATAGAATATGCCCTATATTTTTGGAGAAAAAACCCTTATTATTCTAATTCGGATTCTGACTATTATCTTATGAAAAATATTAATTTGGCATATATCTAAATGATGACTATCATTGCGATAATTAGAGGCTGTTTCGTATGTCTGAGGAATTTTTAAGGGAAATGCGTGAAAGAATCATTGTTGAGTTGTTGGATGTGCTGATTTTAGGAAGTCTGAATGAATCTGCATCTCCTATGGGTGGCTATGACGTTATCTCGTTGGTTCGTAAGAGGTTTGGTGTTTTGCTTAGTTCAGGCACGGTTTATGGTCTCATTTATGCTATGGAGAGAGAAGGGTTGATACGGGGTATGTTGGAACGAAGGAAGAGGGTTTACAAATTGACTGAAAAAGGAAAGGAGATCATTCAAAGCGTTCAGCAGAGAAAAAACGAGATCATAAGGCTGATAAAAATGCTTTTGTAAAAGAAAGGCGTCTAAACTTCCGTTACCGTGACTTCTTCAACATTTTTAAGCCAAGGGATTTTTGGTGGATACTCTCTAAGGTATTCAAATATTTGCTTCTCAATCTCTTCATTCGCTTTTTCATCGGCTTCCTTAACGAGAGAAATCTTTATGGTAGCTCTTTTAGGCACTTGGTCCCACTCTAAAAGTTCTCGTAGCAGCAGATTAAGATAACAATTATGAAAATACCGTATTGAAATCAGATTCAGATTATCTTTCTTTTATTTTATCGATTCATTTGGTTTCGCTCGTGGTTGTTGAGGCTGAATGTTTAAAAAAAATATTTTTTTCTGAGGAGCTGCGGAGATCTGTCTACTCGACTTCAGCAGGATCTCAAGATCTCAGGGTCTCAAGTAACTGCCGTCCTTTATTCGTGAGCCGATAATGTTTGGCGGGGAGGAATCTGTCTTCATCGACGTGGTCTATTTCGATGAGGTTTATTTTAACGCGGTATCTAAGGTATCGATACACCTTCCTGGTGGGTGTCGTAGCGTAAGTTACTATGATATTATTTGGTAGACGTTTTTGGGTTTCCTTCGAAATATGTTAAGGAATCTGAGGACTTCTTGGAAATCGCAGTATTTAGAACCTTTCGAAGGACCGCGACGCAACCATAGCACCTTTATCGAGACTTTAAACACGGTCCAGCGACGTTTCCGCCATCACTCCTCAAAACAGAATCCAGCCGTGGAATTGATCTAAGCAAAATTCAGGATGGAAAAAGAAAAAGACTCATTCCTTGGGCGCGGTTTGCTATAGTCGAAGCCCTGCTCTTGGCATGTTGCATAAAAAACAGACAGCGCCTTTCGACAAGTTTTGTTGGGATATCCTTCAGGTTGTTCGGTTTTGGCTGCATCTTCATCTTCGCCCGTGCAATATTGCTCTGTCATGGAAGAAAGCATATCATGAAAGTCTAAGTGGATAGGCAAGCTGTTAGCTCCGGAGGGGAAATCTGCTTTAGAAATGGCGTTTTTGATAAAAGAAGCTTATTTTGTTATTTTCTTGATTATGCGCAAAGAGCGCATCACGTCATTTTCGCTTGCTAACGCTCGCTTTTTAAACCGCGCAATTCATTCCCACCATTTCTTTTTCCTTGGTATCGCCACTATCTCCTTTATTTCTAAGCGCTTGTCGAAGTCTTTACCAAACATTTCTTTTATTGAGGTTGCCCTGCAGATTATTGCTGTATCGGCTCCCTCTCCTGTACCGCCAACAGCGATGCATTCCTCTTGTGGCTTAAGCATTCCTTTTTCAGTAGCAATGAGCACACATTCTATTGCAACTTTAAAGCCTTGACCCAGCGTATAAAAAGCATTTCTAACAGTTTTTGTCTTCGGGGTGGACAGAACGCATTTAGCTTTTTCAATAACTGGTGTACCTAAATCTTGGAGCTCTTTCCGATTTTTTGGATCAACAGTTTCATATGAAACACAGAAAATCCCAGCTTTTTCTCTTAGCGCCATGGCAAATTTTAAAGCAGTTTTACCTGAAGTACTGGCTACAACCACGCTTTTAATTCAGTCTCCTTAACCCTTTCGACAACTGCATCAACAACAGAATCCGTGTTCTCAGCGCCCGGCTCTTCAAAATATATGTCTCTCCTCTCACCCCGATCTTAAATGCTTACCCTCTTCCTTAAAATCGTTAATAAACTTTCCACTAAAGGGTAGGCTCATGCGCTCAAAATCTGAATCACCTTAATCAATAGGGCCGAATTCGTCATCGCCTACCGACTGGATGAGAATACCGAGTTTTAATAAAACTCTTCCTCATTCATTTTCAGCTTTCAACCTTTTCAGGTTTTTGTGTGTGCGTGTGTGTTTCACAGTCTCTCCATTTCTATAGACCATATTCTCTGTAGCCTTTATTTAATAGCCTCTCCACTACTCGTTTCATGAGATCCTCGTCAGTTGTTAGGCAGTGGGATTTAAAGAGGGCCATAGAGGAAGTCTATCTACAGACAGAAAACATCATGAGTCCGCTGTTTGTTGGTTAACTCCGTGTTTCTCGAGCTGTTGTTGTATGGACTCTGCTCTTTTCAAATTTTCTTGGGCTTGTTTTAGAATTGACCGCCAGATCTCCAACCGCTGCTCTGTCTTCCAAGTATTTCAGAACAAGCTTTTTCGTACGTCGCAACATTTATCTGCTCTGCGTTCAGTGGGTACCTCGCAGAAGATTTGTGGTTCAAATCTACGCGAGCCCGCCAAATGGAGAAACGCTGAATGGTTTCCGCTAATCCCTTCGCCGAGTTCCGTTCCGGATGTGAAACTGTCCTAGAAGATGCACTGAAAGGGCTACACCCCCAAATTTCCATGCTCCCCCTCTTACTTGAAACTCCGCCTAGCCCCGAGTTCGGCGAGTTGTCTTCTTCTGTATGCTTCGAACTGGCCAAGCAGACCGGAAAGAAGCCGCTGGAAACAGCAGAACAGATTGCAGAGGCAATTAATGTATCAGGTTTTCCGTTAATTCAATCTGTTAAGGCGGCTGGAGAGGGATATATCAATTTTTACGTAAACTTTGAAGAGTTCTCCCGTTTAACCATCGAATCGGTTAGGGCTATTGACACCGAATACGGCTATGTTAAAAACGATGAGCCAAGAAAAATTATTATTGAACACACCAGCGTCAATCCAATTCATCCAATTCACATTGGACAAGCGAGGAACCCCATGCTAGGCGACGCCCTTGCCCGCATCTTAAAGGCTCACGGTCACACGGTTTTCAGGCACTACTACATTGACGACGTTGGCCGTCAGAGCGCGGTCATAGCATATGGATATGAAAAGCTCGGCAGGCCCGAGCCCGAGGGAAAGCCTGACAGCTTCATAGGCGCAATTTACGCCATAACAAGCTGCATAATGGAAATTCAACGCCTCAAGAAAGAAGTTAGAAGAGCCAAGGAACTCGATATAAGCGAAGAATTTTCAAAGTTGCAGCGGGAATTAGACGACTGGACCTCGGTTGCAGCCGACCTTAACACCAGATTTCCAAAGCTCTTCGCTAGACTCCTTGATGAGATCAGTAAAGACGAAGAACCTGAATCTCAGGTGAACGATTTAATCCGTAGTTACGAAGCTGGTGAGGAAAAGGTGAAACAGTTGATCAGGGAGGTATGCAATTTATGCCTTCAAGGCTTTAAGGAAACCCTCGGCAGAGCTGGAATAACCCTTGACTCCTGGGATTGGGAAAGCGACTTCATTTGGAACAGCGATGTTACACGGGTTCTCGACAAATTGAAGAAGACACCCTATGTTTTTTATGTAGGAAACATTTTGGAGTTCGACGCTGAGAAGACGGCTCAAGATCTTAACCTTAAAGAAACGTTGGACTTAAGGGAGGATTACGAGCTTTCTCCTCTAACTCTAGTGAGGACAGACGGCACAACCCTGTACACCACGCGGGACATCCCCTATCACTTGTGGAAGTTTCAGAAGGCTGAGAAGGTGATCAATGTCATCGGAATGGAACAGACGTTGGCTCAGTTGCAGTTGAAGCTAGCCTTGTGCGCTTTAGGGCATGTAGACTACGCAAAAAAGTTGGTGCACTTTGCCTACAACCTTGTCAACCTACCGGGTTATACAATGTCTAGTAGGAGGGGTCGCTATATTACCCTCGACGAGGTTATTGACGGCGCCATTAAAAGAGCATACGAAGAGGTTTCCAAGCGTTCTCCGCATCTTTCAGACGAAGAGAAGCATACTATATCAGAATTTGTGGGCATAGGAGCCGTGAAATACGCCCTTGTTGAGGTAGATCCAACGAAGCCCGTTGTCTTCACGTGGGACCGAGTGCTTGACTTCGAGAAGAACAGCGCGCCCTACATTCAATACTCGCACGCTAGAGCTCGAAGCATCATGAGGAAAGCGTCTAGGGAACCGGAAAATCCCGACTACTCCCTGCTGACGAACCGCTTAGAACATGACATAATCCTGACGCTGGCGCGTTTTCCCGAAGTTTTTGTGGATGCAGCCGAGAACCTTAGACCCCATGCCATCGCGGACTATGCCAACGCTCTAGCCGACAAGTTCAACACGTTTTACACGGCGCTTCCCGTGATAAAGGCTAAGCCACCAGAGTTGAGCGACGCCAGACTTGCGCTTGTCGACGCCACAAGGATGGTTCTCAGAAACGCCCTTAACCTGCTTGGAATAGAAGCTCCCGAGAGAATGTAGATTCCACCAAATGAGCAAAAGCAAAAATTACGTGTGTATTAACGGGGGATAGCTCTCACGACATACTCAGCCTGTCTAATCCAGCTTAGAGCATGCGTTTTCGTTAGATAGACTGTCAAATCATAATCTGCTATATTTCGTCCGTATTTTCTCAAGTCATCCAATGCATCCGCAACAGTGTGCCTACTACTATAAGGTAAATTAACCAAAGTCTGCAGAACTCTCCTTTTACGTAAACCTTGAACTACCCTTTTATGAGCTATCGGTGTATCAGGAATACGCATTCTATGTCGTGTTTCTAGAAAGGTTCTGCATACGAGAAAAGCAGAGTAATAAGCCCTAGATATGCCAGTTCTAAACCCTGATTCATTGCTGTAATTGATATCATTACACAAATTCTTAGCTAATATCAGAAAGTCCTTAGGGTCAAATGGCAATTCAGGAGTCCTCGATTAAGAAATGCTTTCTTTTACTCTTATGGACAGTTTTTCGTTTAACCTACTAATTTTTCTTCTCTCTTTTTTCGGCATTTGTTTTCGGATGTCTTCAATTTTGGCTCTGACTTTTTCTTCTATTAATTCCCAAAGTCTCATTTTATCGTCAAAACTTCGTTCCGTAATGTGAACTGAAATCACAACTTCTTTCCATTTCGGGACATCTACATCTCGTTCGTAAAACATGTGAATTGAATATTCCTCTTCTTGTTGGAGTAAGTAGATTATCTCAGTTACTGATACGTCAAGCATTATTCTTAGGTTTTTATCCCTCTGAATCGTCTCCTCTATTTCTGAGCTCTTAGAAATCCTCTGAAGTGGAATGATAAACGTTTGCAACAAAGTTTCTATCATGGTACGATGCAAAGATATGTGGAACATTCTAAAAAGAAACGGTTGCCACAGAGATTCCATCATGCCACGGTACAAACACGCATTGAATGTTCCAATGAGTTCGTCAACATCTGGAAGCCAGCTTCTATCCAGAGGAACATAGGATAATTTAGAGAGAGACCTATAAGCTTCTCCAAATTCTTCGGAAACAATAGTTTCACCGCGAGGGAGCAATTCTGGTTTTCCGTCTGTACCCCTTTCCCATGGCGCTATTCCTAGAGATAACTGAATTTGTCTGGCTTGTGCCATAACTCTATTCACCTTCTATGGACTGAACCACACTCAAAATCCTTTTTTCCATTTCGTTTTGAAAAGATTCTATTCCTTCTGGACTGAAAGAACGAAATTGAATCTTAACTAAGTATCTACTATTTGGGCTTGTGGGGTTTGGTTCAATAGTTAGTCTAATCGAACCCTGTTCCTCGGTAGGTTCCACATTAACTATTCTTACAGAATCAACTACAATCTCTCCAACTTCACGGAAAGACGCCAAGTCAATCCGCACCGAATTATTAATCATCAGTCGCGGATGCTTTTCTGTTCTTACAATTATTGTAGCAAGAATTTCATAGAACGCTATTGTTTCTTTTAAAGAGTAATCCAAACCGGATAAGATTTGTACCACTTCTTTGAAATTTCTAATAACCTTCACCGGTTCTGAGCCTATTGTGTTAAGCGCATTTGCAACTAGATTGAATTCGACTCTAACGCCGTTCTTAAGACCTAACACTTCTTTGGGGGGTAATATCGGAATAGACATCTCTGAAACTGATTTTTCAGCAACTTCATAACCCTTTTCTTTCAGCATTCTCCTTAGTTTGTTTCCTAATATTTCAAGGTTCACGTGGGGTTGAAGCTTTATGCCAATGTGATACGGTTCAAACGACTCAATCTCTACCAAAATCCCCACCTACCATGACGATAAATGCATGTAATATTAATAACAGCTTTGCGTATAAACTCTTTTCTTCTTTATTTAGCCCTCCTGGTATGGTACAGAAGCCAGTCGTCGCATGCATGCGATTCCGCATGTACGCGTTGATTTGTTCATTCTATCTGCCAAGTATTATTTTTTCTAACAGATAACTCATGATTTCTTCTGAAACGGAAAACAAGAATTTCGCATCATCAAAGTTTATTCGTTCTCGTCTATGAACTGGTTTCGCCGAAAGGTAACGATAAATCCATTTGTACAAAAAATCATGGGTTACTTCATACATCCACTTATCGATATAACCAAGTTCTTTGAGAACGTCTAAATCTTTTGTTATACTACTCTTTGGTTCGCCTCCTCTTATTCTTACAGCCTCGCTGACAAAATCTCTCAGAGCCTCTCTCAAATTTGTCAAGCCATCTTCCGTATCTCCTCTTTCAATTTTTATTTTCCCTTGCCTTAACAAACTAGCAATCTTCTTGAAGCCAAATTTTTCCAATTTTTCTAAGGTAGGCGTTTTTGTATACTCTGCTATAGCTTTTGCTTTTTCTAGAACCTTCGCTCCAATGCCTAGCATAATCTCATTAATGAATTGTTTACTGTTTTCAATTATGTTACTGTAATCAAATTCATCAAGAGACAGTCTCATTCCCAAGTTTCTCATTTTGAAAAGTATAACTGGCTCAGAACGAATAGTGGTTATAAAACCCTCTTTATCTTGCAGTTTGCTTGGAATAATGGAAAAAGTTACTTTGAAGGGTACATCATCTCTTGTCCGTCTTAAAGATTTTGAGAACCTTTGCCAATACACCTCATCTTCATCTATTACTCCCAGAGCCTTTTTCATTCTAAGACCTAGAGAAATTCTTCTAAATGGAAGTATCGTATTAAAACTCATCGTAAGGAATCTATCTTGAAAAAATATTGTTCTGAAACCTTCTGATTCATATTTTTGCGAGTCATAAACTCGGTAAGTATCTTTTTCAGGCTCTCGATGTATTTAGATTCTACTTTAGATAGGATAAAGCATTTACCTTCAACTATCAGATTTTCGGCTCTAATCATTCTATCCACTCTTAAAGATATTCTCCAAAGTATCTATAGTTAATTCTTGAATCATGAATTCTATAAAGGTTCTGATAAGTGAACAAGTCCGCACGCGCGCAATTACTTTGACAAACGTGGCAACCTACTCTGGAAACTCTTCGATTATGGCAACTCCTGTGCTCGTTCCAATTCTGTTGGCTCCAGCCTGAATCATGGCTAAGGCTTCTTTGAGGGTTCTTATGCCTCCAGCCGCCTTGACCCCCATGTCTCTGCCCACGGTTTCGCGCATTAACCTAACATCCTCGATTGTGCTCCTCCAACAAATCCGGTTGAAGTTTTTGATGTCCAGTATGAATTTGGACGTAAATTTGAGGTGAGAATTAGAAACGATACGGGAGGAGCTCGCGACTGTGCGTCGGCTGTTGTAGTCAATCTGAAGAAGTAAATATTTTTTGTAAAGCCTTAATTATGCAGAAAAATCCAGCAAACAATGACAGTATTATTTCTGAGATTAGTATTAGTGGTTCTGACTCCCAAATCAATAACTTGTAGTTTGGGCTGAGTAATAGTAAGACGAAAAGATAGGTCAAATACAAGATTGTTATGGCTGATAATAATAGTAAAGTAAAATCCAAGATTCTTTTGTAGGGCTTAGGTAACTTTGCCATTTTAATCACATGCTTGATTGAACATTTCATGGTTGAACTGATAAAAAAGGGATGTTGTACACGGTGTTGAATTCTAGATTTTACCTCTATCCTTCTTTGAGTAACAATTTTTCGAAAAATTATCCATTAAACGGAATGTGCATATGTCAATTTCAGTTGTTTTTAGGAATGGAGTACGTGTTTTGAGTAGCATACTTAACAATCCATGTTCACCGCTTTTGCTAATTGGAGATTTCAACGATTTCTAAGACTCTTTTTATGATTCTAGGTTTATGGAAAACATGAAATTTGGCGAAAAATACAAATTCTAAGAGTGCACTAAAATTATGTTTTGGTGAACACATGCCAACATATATTCTTCTTTCAACCCTTACCGCTGAGGGAAGAAAGACAATTAAGAGTAAGCCATCAAGGATTAAGGAAGTAAACAAAGAAATAGAGGCTTTCGGCGCAAAGGTCGTGGCCCAGTACGCGGTGCTTGGACCCTACGACTTTGTTAACGTTGTCGAGGCGCCTGACAACGATACTATCGCCCGTGTTTCTGTGGAACTTGGATCTCGCGGAACCGTACAGATCATGAGCATGCCCGCCATACCCATAGACAAATTCGTTGCCATGGCAAAGAAGTAGAAAGAAACCTTCTCAACCACCCCTCTCCTTTTTATTTTTTAAAGTAGTCCATTCTTTTCTACAAGATTTGAAGGAGAAAATCTTGTAGGTTAACTCTTCAAGTATAGCGAAAGTGCTTTCCTTTTGTGCTCGCCTTTTAAGGGCTTTCATGTTGACTTCAGTATACCTCAATATTGCCTTCACATCATCCTTATCTTCAATAGCCCTCTCCTTTGGGACTGTTGCTTTTATCATATGAAGCTTTGAAAGAATTAGTCCTTCAGGAGTTTGATAGAAAGTCGGCAAACCTAGGATTGTCCCAGGCTTCTTCTCAAGTTTTTTATCTTCTGATAATATAACATCAAGAGTGAAGGGTGTTCTCTTGTCCTTAAGGGTGATGATTCTAAAGCCGGATTTAAATGCGTCATTAATTTTCTGCGCGTTAACTTGCATGTTAGCCTTCTTTAATGGTGCGACAAGACGAGTTTGAAGGTTTTCTGGAGGGACTTTAACCACGATGTCTATGTCCATGGTGGTTCGAGGAGTACCATAATAGCTTGCTGCTAAAGCTCCAGTAAACATATAGTCGATTCCAGCAGCGTTAAAATTTTTGACTATTCTTCTGATTAAGCCTTCAAATTTATCCACTTTCTAAACCTCGTGATGACGCCGCTTCTTATACATAATCCTTGCCCTAACTTTTTCTAGGAGTTCTTCTTCCTTGATCGTCTCGTCTTGATCTTTAAGGGCCTCAGCGCAAATACGGATACATGTATCAATCATGCTTATTGAGAGATTCACCTTTTCCTCTGGCTTCAAAGTTTCAAGAGTCAACCATATCACCCGATATTCTAAGTTATGCTTTAGCCTTAAGAAGCATTTCTCACCCTAAAAATGCGCTTAGCCTCTAATTTAAATCGGTTCAAGGAAAAAATCCCATGTAAAGGGAATTGAAAGGTCAGGGCTTATATCTGCACCTAAAAGTGGCGGGTCCGCGGGGATTTGAACCCCGGACCTCCGGCTCCGCAGGCCAGCGTCTTAATCCTGGCTAGACCACGGACCCCTTTTGCTGGATTAGGACTCCCCGAGATTTCGCGGACCCAAAATGAACCAAGCGAAGCGATTATTAATACTTTGTTGAAGCTGAAGGCAGGCGGCTTAAAGGGTAGCTACATAAAGAGCATTTCGTTATTTTCTTTAAATAGCCCCAACATGAAAAAGGGGGCTTGCGGTTGCTGAGTTTTGGAAAAAGCCTATAATTCAAGCAGAAGTACGATAAGATTGAAAGGAAGAAAAAAATTATTTTTTTATCATTCAGGTATGTTGGCATCTGCAACTGGGTGCCTACTCGCCCACTCCATCCAAGCTATGTCGCCCAGGCTCCCCGGGTTCAAACCCGGGCGAGACTCATCCACTAGATCATGAACAAGCATAGTGAAATTAGTATATACTATCGAGAACTACAAGTAAAAGAGTTTTCTGTAGTAGCGCCTAGGCTGTTAACGTTTCTTTATCGCCCTTCTCAAGGCTTCGATTACGTTTTTCCTTTCCATGGCAACGATGTATGGACCCAGTCTCGGTCCTTCAGGCACCCCTAAAAGGGTGGTGTAGAGGGTTTTGAAGAATTTCGCTGGCTTGATGCCGTGTTTTCTGGCGATGTTGAAGATGGCGCCTTGAATCTGGTCTTCGTCTGTTTCAACTTGAAGGGCTTGGATGAATTCTTTCACCGCGTTGACTTCTTCACTGCTCAGTTTCACAGCCCTCTCCTTTATTTCCACAAAATCTCTTGCCCAGTTAAGGGCATACTCAACTCTTCTTTTCAGATCGTCTGACACCTCGTCCTTTACATACTTGTAGTCTCTAAGCTTCTCTACGATAAACTCTGTCTCGGAACCCTTCGGAGCCACCTTAGCCAAATACGTAAGCAGGTTGTAGGGTACATGAACGCTCGGCTTAGAAGGTTGCTTGAAAAGCCGGCAGTACATGTACAGCCCGGTGAGTTTGGCTCGCTCCTTTTCGTCAGGAACTAGTTTCCTTCCAAAGCATACGTCTTCCAGTTCGTCGAGTTCATTCATGTATTGGGGTATGTCTGTGACTGATAGGGCTCTTGTTCCAACAAACCTTTTCAGAGTAAGTAAAAGAAGGGACTGGGGTGAACCGTATCTAAGCCAAACCTGTGGGGTGAAAACGTTTCCAGCCGACTTGGATATTTTCTTTCCGCTCTTGTCCAAAAACATTTCATACCGCACATGGCTGGGTGGAGGCCAATTAAGAACCTCCTCGCATATTCTGTCGTTCACCCTCACCGAGTCAGCGATATCCTTTCCATAAGCCTCAAACCGTATGTCTAGAGCTTTCCACCTAGCAGCGAACTCCACCTTCCAGCTGAGCTTTCCTTCACCCTTGCCGTAGTCTGCCTCGCCCTTGTGTCCGCATCCTTCCAGCCACCCTCCCTTCACCTCCATTCCTCCACAGTGGTAGAGAACTTTTTCCTCCTTTGGAAGAAACTCGTACGCCTTGGTGGTGTAAATTCGACCGCAGTTGGAACAAACGGGAAAGTAGGGAAGAACTTCCACAAACTTTTCCTGTCCAACCTCTTCCTTGACAATTTCTCCAATTTTTTTGTCGTTCATGAGCAAGGTCTTGATTTCCTTATTGAAAAGCCCTTTTTCGTAGGCTTCTCTGCCAGACATGAACTTGTATTCTATGCCACAGGCGTCTAGGGCTTCTAGAAGTAAGTGGCTCATGTGTTCTCCGTAGCTTTTGTGGCAGGCGTAGGGATCTGAGATAGAGGTTACTGGATAGCCTAGATACTTCTTTAATGATTTGGGGAGACCTGCTGGGACTTTTCTTAAGCCATCCATGTCGTCGGCGAAGGCTATGTACTCCGCCTTAAATCCCTCTTCTTTTAGGGCTAGAGCCACAGCGTAGGCTCTAGCGCAGTCCGCGAAGCTTCCGATGTGGGGAAAACCTGAGGCTCCGAGGCCGCTTTCCGTCCTAATCAGGTCGAGGCTTCTTCCCAGCTTTCGCTCTCTTTCCACGAGTTCGACGGCAACTTTGTCGTACCATGTTCCGTGGCCGATGATCCTTTCGGTCATAACCGAGGTTTCCTCTTTCACATAGTCCATCTAAAATAGTTGTATAGTTGAATTTATATATTCGGAATATGCGGTACAATGTCAGAGATTTAATTAGATTGGTACAGTGACGCAACATCTGAAGAACTAGAGACAAAGAAAAGACAAAGAATTAAAGAGGAAAAAAGTCGTACAATTTTGAGCTATCCTGTGGAGAAATCCATTTTCCAGCCATGAACATGAACGGGTCAGTTGTTGATGGGAACAGCATGAAGCCACTTCATCTTTAACTACAACAGGAAGTGGCTGAAGAAACGAGATTCAAGACAATGGCTGAAGTATTGGAAGACCACAGAAAACTGAGGAAAGAAGGAAATGAATATCCGCACCTTGACATGACTAAGGAGTTTGTGCTGTCAGAACTAGAACCAAAAAGTTGAAGACAGGGGAACGATGCCTCACCGCAATCAGAGTTTTTCTACAAAATCCATCGGCCTCCCCAGATAAGAACAAATTAAAGCATCTTTGATAGGGTGGAAAAGGGCTTCATCGATATTGAATAAGTTGAGGAAAGAGATTTGATCTGACATTATTGAGCAAAATAGGCAAGGATGAGCAAGTGCAAGAGTTTGCAGCTCAACTTAAAAAGCTTGCCAATGGCATTTCTAAAAATCCAATAACTTGATTAGATTAACTGGAAAACTGAATTTTTGCCATGAAAAACTTTTCATGCTTCTTTTAAGGGCGCGAAGCGCCATGTACATTTAGCCAGCAACATTGGAATATGGTGAACTCAGTTCATTGTCGGTACGGAGATAGCATTTTTATAATAGGTAGGCTTGTTTTCTTTGCTGAAGAGAGAGATGATATTTTATGGCTGAGAAAGTGAAGTGTCGATGGGGATGGAAAGGCCATTACTTCTTACTTTGCCCAATTTGCTGGGTTTGTAAAGAAAGGCAAGAATGTAGACGAAGAAAAGCATCTTAATCTTTCATAGCCTTAAGAATCTCCATATAAGGTAGGCAAAGTACGCTAATCCAACTATGATCAAGATTGGTGACGTTATAAAATAGAAGTCGTTGCGGCGATAGACATAAATCAAGATCTTTGGTAGCTTCTCTAGCCTCTCTAATGTTAACACCTACCTGAAGAGAAGTGGCAGCCCTAAAAGAAAAACTCCGATAACTATCAAAATCAATCCAAGTATCATAAAGGGACGAGAGGATTCAAACACCGACCCTAACCCCTATCCAGTTCTATCAAGTTCTTGGTTTCCTTAGTTCAATGCTCAGCGCACTAGAGCTACGCCCGTAATGGCATCGATGAAGATGCTTAGCCCGTATTCGCGATTCTTCACTTTCTTCCATACTTGTCCACAAATGTGATTTCCCCTAGCTCTTTCCGGGTCTTTGTGGAGGTTTCAGCTGGGAAGCCTAACGAAATTATGGACAACAATCTTTTGCTCTTTGGAATACCTAGTATTTCTTTCACTTCTTCTTCGTAAACGGAGTTGTAGGAACCTATCCAACAGGCACCAAGCCCCAAGGCGTGCGCAGCAAGGAGCATGTTTTGGGTGGCGATTGCTCCATCCTCAACCGGATGTGTTGAGGCTCTAGGGTCGACGACCACAGCGATTCCAACGGAAGCATCGGCTAGGAATTTCCCATAGGTGGTGGTCTCTGCTACCCTCTTCCTCAATTCCTCATCCCTTAAAACTATGAAGTTCCAAGGTTGGCTGTTACCGGCTGAAGGTGCCCATCTACCAGCATCAAGGATCTTTACGATAAAATCCTCAGGAACAAAATCCTTCGTGTATTTCCTAATGCTTCTTCTACCCTTGATGGCGTCAAAGATTTCCAAGTTCTCACCCTATAGATCTCTTATGAGATGTCTTAAATAATTTCGGATGGGTTGCAGTTGGGTTGCAGTCGCATCCTTGTTTAGCGAGGACTCGTGACAAATCTAACTTTAAAGCCCCACACGTGTAGGACTAAAGAACAAGCTTTTCGGCTTGTTTATTTTCATATCGCGCGCGATATAAGAAGGAAAGGGATATGACCAAGATTCGCAGTTTTACAGGTTGAGGCGCTCCATTTTGTCCTTGTATGACCCAGTGACTAGGCATAGGGCGATGGAGAAACTTGTTGTCCACGAAGCGAGGCTTGGTCAGGAAAGGAAGTATTGGCGCTTTCGATTCGACCGTTGGTATGGCGGAATCGTAACAGCAGACGTGGTGGGCTGCGGACTCGTCTGCAAATATTGCTGGGTTTCAGATGCGGTGATGTTCCAGCCAGCTAAAGTTGGGAAATTCTATGGGGCGGATGTTGTTGCCAAAATCTTGGTGAAGATGGCTAAGAAAAGAAACTTGAAGCAGTTGAGGGTGAGCGGTGGGGAACCAACAATGGGCAAAGGGCATATACTTCAACTTCTTGATAGCCTTGAGGGGCAGTCCCTACTTTTCATTTTGGAAACCAACGGAGTCCTGATTGGGAACGACCCTCAATACGCTGAAGATTTATCGAAGTATGGGTTTCTTCACGTTCGAGTCTCCTTAAAGGGATGCGATGAAAAGGAGTTTGCCATGCTGACTGGCGCAAAACCTGAGGGCTTCACCCTTCAGTTAAAGGCGCTTGAAAACCTTTCGCGGAACGGCGTTAGTTGTCATCCAGCCGTCATGACGTCCTTCTCCACAAAAGAAAGCCTACAACGCCTCGCCGAGAGGTTAAAGGCTATCAACCCAGAGTTGACCGAAGAGCTGGAATTTGAGGAATTGATTCTGTATCCTAAGGTCAAGAGGAAAGTCGATGAGTATCGCTTGAAGTATTACAGTGCCTATACGCCTGAGGGGGTCCCCAAAGAACGC